>NZ_CACVSS010000124.1:0-4171 GCF_902756765.1 uncultured Succinivibrio sp.
TACCGGAGGTACTGGATTTAGCCATACTGGTTTTGCATTCAATAAGGCTCCAACCGCAACCGGTATCTCATTCTGCAAAACAAAAAACTTCTCAGCATGAGCTACCGCGTAGGCATAATCAGCACGTGATGAGTTAAGCTCCTGATTAAGCAGAGGCTTATCTGAGATCAGAAAGTTATAAACATGCTCTTTACGCTTCTCTAAAAGTTCAGAGACTTTTGCAAACTGACTACGATTGGAGGAATCAACCTCAATCTGTTCACCGCTTTTAGGAGTCAGAAAATTTACATACTCGCCATCGACAACAGGCTGGGCCAGTATTGCTGAATATTCCTGACCAAGCTGCTGTTCAATTTCTCTGTCCCATTGTGCAGCATGAGGTGCATAAGCTAATACCTGAGGTGAAACTTCCTGTCTTTTGCATCTGAATATTCGTAGCATTTATTATTTTCCCTTTCCAACCTTGCTGCACTCATCTGTCCATAGCTTGTGGTTCTTGGCAGAATCCTTTGAAAGCTTCTTGTATCCATCCAGATGATGATAATAGGTATCTACATAAGAGTCATATTTTGTATTTGAACCAAAAGCTTCCTTGGCATTTTTTAGCTGAGATTTAAATATACCCATGCTGTAGTTCATACGGGCGTTAGCCATGGTATCTCCGTAGTAAGTCAGTATCTCCTTTAAGGAAGCCTCATTTAATGCAATATTCGAATTAACTGACTCAAGATTCTTGCAGCGATCTTTAGATGACTCACACTGTTTTTTCACAACGTTCAGAAGGTTTCTGTAATAGCCCAAGGTATTGGCACCGTCATTTACAGTCTTGCACAGGAATCCGCCTAATCTGAGATTTGCAGTAACAGCAACCTCCTTCATAGACTCAGCCTGAGCATTGGCAGTTGTAATCTTATCCTTGAGGTCCTTAAGCTCAGCTAAAAGTTTTGAATTGGAGGAATTCAGAGAATCATTTAATGACATCAGACTCTCATTGAGCTTCTGAAGCTTGTCACTCTTTTTTTCAAGGTTAGAGTTAAGCGCATTCAGAGAGGAATTCTGTTCCTTTAAGCTGTCGGTTTCCTTCTTAAAGCTCTCCTGAGCTTTTTTGCTTTCAGCTTCATACTGTTCAATACGCTTTTTGGCTGAAGCAAGAACATTATCAGATTCATCCTGAGGATCATGATCACCTAGAGATTCGACATCAGAATTGAGTTTTTTAACCTCATCGGTATTCTGAGCCACAGGAACAGAAAGCACAAATCTTGTGGAGGTATCATTGGATATAACATCAGCACCGTTTACATACAGAGGTTTTTCTGTACGGAAGGAGCTGGCTAAAGAATCCTTAGGGGTTAAAAAGCTGCCGCCACGAACGCAGACGCCACCGGACAAACCTAGGAGTCTTCCGGTTCTTACAGCCTTAAATGGTTCTAGAATCATTTCCTGAGCGTTACCAAGCATGTCATAAAGTCCCAGAGGATTAGGCTTTTTCAGTCCGGCAAGCTGCAGTTTTCCATTCGCGCTCTGAGGCCCGTCATACCAGGCATACAAGGATAAATCATCATTTTCCATAGGAGGCAGATTAGCTTCAAACTGACTCTGAGTTACTGCATTACCACCGCGGGCAGCAAACTCCCATTCATCATCAGAGGCCAGTCTGGCGTAGGCCACGGTATTATTCTCTGACTTGAAACTCTCCTTTGACTGCTGAAGAAACAGCGAATAACTGTGAGCCGCATTCATAGCATCAAAATATGAAATCTTTACTGCAGGCAGTCTTGATAGCTTGTTAAGTTTCAGAGAAGAACACTTGTCTGAGTTGATAAGAGCCTCATACTGTCCGGCCATAAGCTCATACTTTGCCATCAGAAAATAATAGCCCTTTGAATCATGGAGTGAGCCCTGAACATATCTAAGATTAGGATTCTGAGCCATAGGTGACTTGTTCTGGGCAGAACCTGCATTGTAATTCTTATCCTTAATTTTTTTAGGATCATTTGAGGTATAAACTTTTTTAAAAACCATCACCCTGTCGCAAGGCATAGGTATAACCACATCGTCCTTCTGAGGATTTGGATTAAAGATTTTTACTGCCTCGTCACTGCAGTAGGCATTTGCACTTAGAGCAAGAGAAACTGCCGCTGCAATTTTTCCTATTTGCTTAAACATTTCTTAAACTATCCGCAACCTTAAGATTCAAGACCTTGAAACGACATAGAACCATACTTACAGCTACACAGATAAGCACAGTCAGAATGCCGCCAGTTATCACATGAGACAAGGTAAGAATACTTACCAGAGTATCTGGACCTAAAAGGTCTTTAAAATAAAGATTAAAAGTAAACATTCCCGCGTAAAACAGTCCAAGTGAACACAGATAGGCACAGACTGAGAGAATAAAATTCTGAATTATGACAATAAAGAAAACTCCGCTCTTTGACATACCGCTTAAAAACAGCAGCGCAAAAGTTTTCTCAAGTCTTGAAAGATTAGTAAATATAAGACCAATCGTTGCCATTACGCCACCTGCTATAGACGTCAGCGCAATAGTGGTAAATATAAAGGAAAGCACCTTGGAGATTGCCTTCAGATTCTCTACAGAGGCAAGCTTGTCTGTAATTGAGTAATTCTGACGAAGCATTCTCGATACAGGTTCCAAATCACTTAAATTTTTCACATATATTCTGGCCTTGGCAAAGGTCTGTCGTTGTGTATTCGGATTGGCCCCGTCAGAGAAAACCGGAGGGTCAAAGCCATCGCGATAATCTTCCATATAGACCAGAGTATTGAAATTTACCAGAATAGTCTTGTGAGGCAGAAGCTCCTTTTTGATTATTCCCTTGAGAGTAAAAGGAACAACTGCATTAACTGTTTTATTGTCTGTAATTCTGGAGATTACAAATTTAAAGTTATCCCCTACCTTAAGTCCTAAATCCTGAGCAGTAGTTTCTGACAGGTAGGCTTCAGTCTCAGACAGTTCACCGTTCAGTCCCATTTCCCTGACAATTGGATCACCAATGCCTGTAGGAAGAGTCTCAAGATTCTGAACAATTCTGCCATTAAAACTGATATTAGCAGTTACACTTAAAGAGCGGGTTAGAGGCATCACAAAACTAATATGGGGATTGCTGCTAAGCTCATCAAAAAACTGCTGATCCAGTCTGTAACCAGACATCATTCTGATTTCAAGATTTGAAGGATTTGAGCTTAATTTATGCTCAAGATTTGAAATGATGCCAAAGCGCAGAGAGAAAAGCAGAAGCAGAGGTGCAATCACAGCACAGAGAGATGCAACGATACAGATGCTGATAATCTTGTCAAATCTGAGAGAGCACAGAGCAAGCTTTAAGATCATACTGACTCCCTGTAGACAAAAATACCTCTCTGAGAGTCATCTGACTCGTAGTCCAGAACACTTAGAGAGTGTTTTCTTACAAGTGCCAGATCATGGGTAACCATAAGTACGCACATACTGTATTTTGAACAGACCTCAAGCATGACAGAAATCAGTTTGTCTCCATTCTGAGGATCAAGAGATGAGGTTGGCTCATCAATAAACAGAATCTTTGGATTGTGGCAGATACTCTTGAAGAACACCGCACGCTGTCGCTGTCCGATAGACAGCTCATGAGGATAAAGGTCAAGAACGTCGCTAAGTCCAAAATCCTCAAACAGAGCAAGAGAATTTCTCAGAAGAGAGTCTGTATCGTCTGTCTTTAAATTCAGCTTCTTTTTAGAGATGCCAGAGATATCTATCTGAAATTTAAGGTTTTCTTTTATACTAAGATAAGGAATCAGCCCACCGCTCTGAGGCATATAGCCCATGAGAGCAGAACGGATAAGACGTCTTGCTTCGGCTTTTTCTGAAAGGACATCCTTATCATCAATAAAGTATTTACCAAAGCTGCTGTTGTCTCTTAAAAGGGCCAGACACTCTAAAAGAGTGGATTTACCGCAACCTGAGACACCAGTTACAGCCAGGACCGAGCCTGGCTCCATCCTAAGGGAATCAAGGCGAATGGTATACCCGCTCTTTTCATCTCTTTTAGGATAGCTAAAAGAGAAATCCTTAACTTTTAAATAAGCATCCACTTATGGAAGAACCTCTAGAGGAATTGGATATACAGCCATAGAAGCATCTTCAGCAGGGTTTAGCTTAATCCATCTTGCA
>NZ_CACVSS010000125.1:0-4133 GCF_902756765.1 uncultured Succinivibrio sp.
TTAAGAGTTTTTGATATTCCTATCCGCGTGTACAACCTTTCCAAGGAAAGGAAAATTCAAAGTGGAGCTGGGGGCAGAAGAGCCTCTAAGGATGCTTTGATTAGTGACGTTTCCACTATTATTGCGAAAGGAAAATCCAAAAAGATCTCGATTAAAGATACTGAAAAGGTCGGCAGTGTGGAGAAGAAAATTGAGAGCACTCTGGGGATCGGGGTGCAGATACTCTGTTCCGACGGCAAAGGTTTTGCTGACAACAACAAGACTCTCAAGGAAATCAAGGATATCAAGAGCGACGATCTAATATCTCTCGATGTGGCCGTTAACAGCTCTACTACTGTAAATTCCTTTACTAAAGCATTTAACAAAGCCTGTAAAGGGGTAAGTGTCAGGGTATGGTGTCTTACTAAAAGTACTGGAAAAATCATGACCGGAGCCAGAGGTCATTTTGCTTCACCTGAGACTCTGCTAAAGGATGTGTCTGAGGACAATAAAATCGCTCAGCACGGTGTCATAGTTATTAATACTGCAGATCAGGTCAAGGTAGTAAAAAAGACATTTGCAAAGATGTATGGTCTTGGCATTGAGATTGTTACCGCTAGAGGCGGCCAATCTGTAGATGACGATTTGACGATAAGAAACGTCAGGAAAGGTTGATATTTTTTAACCTGATTATTAATTATTTTTTAACTTTTAAGGAGAAATTTTTATGAAATTTTCTGGAAGAACTACAGTGGCTAAGTTTAAGGCCATGTTCAAGGATGAGTTCAAGGTTGCAGTACGTGTTTATAACGGCAAGCATTTTGCCGAAGATTCAGCAACTCTTGCTTCTATCAGAACCGGTGATGTAAAGGGTGGCGAAGTTGAGATTCACGGCAACATGAAGGTTGGTAATGCTGAAAAGCTGCTTAAGGATAATTTCGGTATCACCATTCAGGTTGAGAACAAGGAAGGAGCATTGGCTGACAACAACGTTACCATTTCTTCTTTGCGTTGATTGTGTTGTTTTTATCAAGTGAGGAGGAGATGCTCGGGAATGGAACAGCTTTCTGAGTATCTCTTAATGCGGTGCAGATAGTCCAGAATGTCATGTCTTGCAAAAATGAACCAATATCTAGATGACATTTTCTCTTTGATTTTCAGAAAAAATCAAACTTCAGCACCGCATACTTTTTTGTTTGTGGTTTCTAAGTGAGTATCAGGTAGTTAATTATGGCAGTGAAAGAAATTGAGCCGCATCTCTGCACAGTCTATGATTACTTCTTAAAGAATAATCAGAAAAATGAGTATTTTGTTATCCCTGAATATCAGCGCAGTTATACATGGGAAATCGGCCAGTGCGATAAGCTTGTTGATGATATTGAAACCTTTATCAGCGAGGGGGCTGAGGATCCGTACTTTTTCGGTACTATTATTCTAAATGTTAAATCCGAAAAGATGTATCTGATTGACGGTCAGCAGCGTACTACTACCTTTTACCTGTTGCTTAAGGCTTTGGAATTTGTAATAGGTGCCAAGCTAAAGAATTTTGTAGAACATGATGAAGATTCTGAATTTCTCAAGGAAGGTCTTAAGGGAGATCTTCGTAAGATCCAGTCTGTTGTGTATAAAACAAATGATGAAGGTATTCTTAAGATAAAACGGGATCCGGCGTTGCTGGATCAACTTGTTCTGATTGAAAACAATTCCATTAATGAGCCTGAGATAAATAAGAAAATATTTGCTGAAATAGTCAGAACATTGAACTTTGATGATCTTAGTAATCTTGCAAAAGAAAATGAAATATCAAAGCCAAAACTGAATAAGATCAGTTTCTTCTCTAATTTTAAGTATTTCTATGACCGTCTTTCCAAATACGGTGAATCCAGTATTCATGTATTTGCTCAGAAGTTACTGGATAAATGCCAGCTTATTGTAATCAGAAGCTGGAATATTGAACAGGCAATCGCCATGTTCAATTCGCTGAATTCCAAGGGATTGCCACTTTCCGATGCAGACATAATTTCTGCAGCCATGTATGCGAATATCGTGGAAGAACCGGAAAAGAAGGAATTTGTTGAAAAATGGGGATTTATTCGAGAAGCCACTAAGGATGGAAGTGACCTTAAAAAAGGTAAAATTCTGGATATAGACGGAGTGCTTCAGCAGTACATGTACATATATAGAGCTGAAAACCGTGTATATATGAGTATTAATAGCGAAACCCCGAATGTTACCACTCCCGGTGTGAGAAAATTCTACGAAGGAGATAAAGGCTCCCTGTTGAAGAATCCATTGGTGCTTTGTGACAGCTTTAAAACAATTGTCAATCTTTGGCTTTTAATCAAAGATTATTCCATTGTTAAGCTTCTGCTTAAGTTCAATGTAAATGCAAAGCTTTATCTGGTTTCGTACCTTTTTAAATTCTGCCGTAATGATGGGAATGGAGATTTTGACAGTTCGGCTATAACAGAGGAACTGGTTTCTTCCATAGCTGTTCCTCTGTTAAGGCTCTTTGCTATTCTTGAAATTGTTGATGCCGGATACTCCAGTAACAAATTCAAAACATTCCTGTTTAAGGAAAATATTAAACTGGTAGATCCCCGGACTTCTATCAGCGAGATAGACAGTGATTTTAACAATCATATTAATGATGCCGGCAACTGGCAGAGAGATGATTTGAAAAGATCCTTACTTTTTTATGAAAGAAATCCTCTGGTTTACCTCAATGAATATCTTTATGCCAGAAATCACGGGAAGAAATTTATCCTGTCTGATAGCGTCAATATAGAGCACATTATGCCGGCAAGCGGTAAAAATATTGCTGTAATTCGCAAGGATGCCGGAATTAACGATGTCAATGAATTTGCAGCAATAGTTAATAAACTCGGAAATAAGATTCTTTTGGAAGAAAGTATTAATAAAACTATTGGTAATGCCTGGTTTAAGACTAAAACCCAGACCTCTGTGAGAGAAAAGTCCGGATATAAGGACAGCTGCTACAGCATAGCCGCATCTTTAACCACCTACGGTTCAGACTGGAGAGTTGAAGATATAAACATGGCTACCGAAAAGGCCGTAAACCGTATTCTGGATTTTATTTTCGGTAAATCATGATACTGATTTAAGCCGGTAGAAAAAATCCAGGGACAAAATTCCGGTATGCAGATCTCCCTGGGTTTTATACTGAATGGTTTGTTGCAATAAAACGGTAAATGATATTTTTGCAGAAATGATAGGAAACTTAAAAGCTTGATATTTTTAAAGCTGAATACTTGAAGAGCTTTATTACATACGAAAGCATTAAGGCGGAACCGGAGTTTTCCAAGAGGGGATTTGATTTATAAAATGCAGGTTTTATTACCTGTCAGGAGGTTTTATGAAAGACACTAAAGCATCAGGAAATCAAAAGAAGGCTACGGCCAAAACCGGGGAAAAGGCTTCTTCATCTAAAGCTACAGCTACAGTAAAAACGTCATCTAAGAATCAGGCTGCAAAGACTGTAAAGAATACTGTTAAAGCAGCTAAACCGGCAGTAAAACAGCAGACTGCTAAAAACACTGACAAGGCAGCTGCCTCAAAAACTGCTGTACCGGAGCTTAAGAAGGGGGACTACTTCAAGTTCGGAAGTTATTACCAGGAGAACAGCACTAAGAAAACTCCCATTGAGTGGCTGGTTCTAAAAAAGTCCGGTACAAAGGTTCTTCTAATCTCCAGATATGGTTTGGATTGTAAGAACTACCACAATCAATGTGTAGATATAACCTGGGAAAACTGCGATCTCAGGAAATGGCTGAACGGAGAATTCCTGAAGAATGCCTTTACCGCTACAGAACAGAAGAAGATTGCGGTAACCAAACTTACGAATGACAACAATGCGAAGTCTGGCACCTTTGGTGGAAACAGTACGGAAGATAGAGTGTTCTGCTTAAGTGTAGCCGAAGCAGGTAGTCTCTTTAAGGACAAAGAGTCCCGTAAATGTATACCAACCCCCTATGCTTTAGGAAAAGGATGTCATAAATCTGGTGTGTGTTTTATTAATGGCAGAGGCTGTTGTCCTTGGTGGCTTCGGTCGCCGGGCTACTATCAGCACTTCGCGACGTCTGTTGACTACATCTACATCGAATCGCTTGATCTGTATGGCTGCTCTGTTAGCT
>NZ_CACVSS010000126.1:0-4461 GCF_902756765.1 uncultured Succinivibrio sp.
ATTGTGTCGTCAAATACTTTTCTTCTGTATTTTACAACCAGAATCAAATGATAATTCAGCAGAAAGACTGAATGAGCATTACTATCAAATTCCATTGAATAATAACCTATACACAATATATCGACTGATTATATTTTACCATAAATCAATTTTATTTGAAGCCACTATTGTGAAGCAATTCATCCCACCTATAGAGGCTGGGGAATTCTTGCAAGATAAAGTAAAAAACAGAACCAATGAATTTAGCAAAAGAACTGTAAATCAAAAAAGATCTACTGCAGAAAAGAACTGCATAAAAAAGACATGAAACATAAAATTCGGGCGGCACCAAAGCCGCCCTTCTCTGACGCTAATTAGCGACGGAGACCTAACTTCTCAACGATTGCGCTGTAACGTGCAAGGTCTGAAGTCTTTAAGTAGTCAAGAAGCTTACGACGCTGAGCAACTAAACGTAGTAGGCCGCGACGGCTGTGGTGATCCTTCTTGTGAGTCTCAAAGTGAGGCTGCAGGTCAGAAATTCTTGCAGATAGTAATGCAATCTGAACCTCTGGATAACCAGTGTCCTGTGGGTTACGACCAAACTCAGCAACGATTTTTGCCTTATCTTCTACTGTTAACATAATATATATGCTCCATATTTTGTGAAAAATTAAACTTCCATACCGATCACAAACTCAGTTGAAAGCGGGCTCATTCTATCATAAAAGATAAAATCTTTATACAAATTTAGCTTTATATTTTACAAGAAATGAAAAAAGATTTAAGAAAAAATCTTTTTAATTGATTTATAAAGAGTTTTATACCTCGCAATTAAAGCTGCGAGGTATAAAAACAGATTATTTTCCGATATTAGATGCGATTTTTATAATAGTATCTGTATAAAAATCAGAAAAACCTGTCTCGTTTATTGATCCAGAAAGTACCTGATAGGCACGTTTAATGGCATGATAGCCCTGACGGTCTGGCTGCTGGCAGATAACAAACTTGTAAATACCAGCTCTTACCATTTCTACAGTTGTGTATATATCATCGAAGGCGATACCGATTATATCGTCCCGACCGGTTGCTATAATTGAGGCGCCAACTCCCTGAACACCGGCGCCTGTAACGTATACACAGTTTACTTCCTTATGTTCGTTTAAATATTTTGAAGTCTGAATCTGAGCCTGAATATCAGAATCATTTGATTCTATCTGACCGCAGATTTCAAAATCTACATTAAGATTATTTAATTCCTCAACAAAACCTTCGATACGCTTTCTGTGACCGAGCATCAGACTTGAACCGGTAACAACCAGAATATTCAGCTTATCAAACTTTGAAATAAGAGAAAGCAACCCCGCACAGGTTTTACCTGCTTTCTGATAGTCAGAGCCAACATAGCAGACACGCTTGCAGTTCTTTACATCTGAATTAACCAGAATTACCTTTATTCCTAGCAATTCACATTCATTAATCTTCTGAGCAACAGATTCTGTATCTATGGTTGCAAGACAAAGGGCAGAACATCCCATCTGCTTAAGTTCATCAATGGCATCTAAATGAGTCTGCTCATCATAGCCCTGAACTTTTTTATAAATGACGTCTACACCAAGTTCTTCATACTCTGAGCTTGCCTTCTCGATTCCTTCGATAACGCCCTCAAAAAAGATGTTTCCAACACTAGGTAGAAGAACCCCGATCTTGAAGCGATCTCTTATACCAGATAAAGCACGGCCTGCTCTGTTTGGAACGTATCCTAATTCCTTGGCCAGAGTTTTGATTTTTAATGCTAGTTCTTTTTTTACCGAACCACGATTATGCAGTACTCTATCAACAGTTCCTCTTGATACGCCAGCGGCCTTTGCTAAAGTTTTAACTGTTACTGTCATCGTGTAATAATCCCAAAATTATTATTCTTATATTTAATTGTTATAAATAGGAGGACAGACTCGTCCCCCTATTAAATACAAACTAATCTATAAACAGATTCTTACCGATTAGTTTGCCTGTGGTCATGTTTGCCTTGCCCTCGGCAGAGTCTTTATGTGCATATAACCACTTGTTGTTGTGAGTTAGACATCCAGACTCTCCTTCATGGGTAACTCCCTCTGGTCTGTCGGTATTAGTATCCTTAGGTAAAACCACACCAACCTTGAAATGATCATAGCCAGGAGCGACACAAGGAGCATAATGCAGAGTAGTCTCATAGAACATAACGGCCTGACCTTTTCTTACGATAAAGGTTTCAACATCATTGGTTTCAATAATACCGTCATGAACAGCAGTCATTGGAGCAACCATTAAAACTGCATCGGTAGCCGCAATGTTAAGCTCACTGTTGCGATGGTATTCAAGGCAGTTTAAGCCCTTGTTATCTCCGTTGCAGTAACCAAACTGAACATTTAGTCCGCCAAAGACCTGATTCTTTAATACAGGCATTACAGAAGGGTCCTCTAGATAATCTACAGATGCCTTATAGTCTGTACCAGGAATTAGAGGAGTCTTCTCAACCAGAGATACAAGCTTTGCTGTATCAATATCCGTAATTACCTTTCCGTATCTTTCAAATTCAACGTCGGTAACTTCCTTGTATTTAGCAACCTCTTCACCATCAAGTTTCTTTCTCATGGTGTCCAGCTTTGAGAAGGCAGGACGAAGTGTTGGATATAAGAAGGAATACATCTTATATACCTCGTCATACATCTTAGCAACACTCTCATTGGTTGAAGACTGCTTGTCAGAAGTCTTAACCAGTTTTGCACAGCCTTCTTCAACTGATTTGAATATACCTGCTGCAACACCAGCAAGGATAGCTGCACCTAAAGCAGGACCTTCCTTAGATGTGGTGGTAATAATCTTGCATTTTAGAATATCTGCAAGAAGCTGTCGCCAGAATGGAGACTGAGCACCGCCACCGCAGGCAGTCAACTGAACTGGATTGATATCCATCTGATGAAGAACATCAAGGTTATGACGCTGAGATAAGGTAATACCTTCAAGAACAGCTCTTGTCATATGAGCCTTTGTATGTCTTGCGCTTAAACCAAAGAAAACACCACGTGCATTAGGATCTAATACAGGAGATCTCTCACCCATCAGATATGGAAGATAAATCAGACCATCTGAACCTACAGGACACTCTGAAGCCTTAGCAGTCATCAGATTGTAAACATCACTGCCTGCCTTAGCTTCCTGATCTTTTTCAAATGAATAAAGCTCATCACGGGTCCAGCGTAAAGATAAACCGGCGGCTAAAGTACAAGACATAGCAGTCCAGGAATTCTCTACAGCAGCACAGAAAGTATGTACACGGCCTAATGGATCAATTGAAGGCTTGTTGGTGTGAGCAAAAATAACACCTGATGTACCCAATGTAACGAAAGCATCACCTTCTTTACATACGCCGGTTCCAAGAGCGGCAGCTGCATTATCACCAGCACCGCCAGCAACAATAGTCTTTTCGCTTAGACCGGTTAATTTTGCAATTTCAGGAGTAATGTGTCCTGCAACTGCACTTGACTCGATAATTGGAGGTAACAGAGACTTATCAATATTAAGTTTCTCCAGAATCTCATCAGACCAGACTCTGTTAGTAATATCCAGAAGATTAGTTCCAGAAGCATCAGAAATTTCCATTGCTCTGTTGCCAGTTAACATGTAGCGAACATAATCTTTTGGTAAAAGAATAGTACGACACTTGTCGTAAATCTCAGGCTCATTTTCACGAACCCATAAAATCTTTGGAGCGGTGAAACCAGTCAGTGCAGGGTTTGCATTGATTTCAATAAGTCTCTTCTTGCCTACTAATGCTGTAATCTCATCACACTGCTTCTGAGTTCTGGCATCACACCATAGAATTGAATTTCTTAGAACCTTTCCGTTCTCATCCAACATTACAAGGCCATGCATCTGACCTGCAATAGATAAAGCAACTACATCCTCAGCATTTACCTTGCTGTCTTCCAATACATACTTAATAGAATTGATAGTTGCATCGTACCAGAACTTAGGGTCCTGCTCTGCCCAGCCATTCTTTGGCTGTAATAAAGGATACTCGATTGTCTTTGATGAAAGAGTATTTCCGTTTTCGTCAAATAAAACTGTTTTAGTACCTGATGTACCTAGGTCAACACCCAATAAATAAATAAATAACGCATATAAAAGTTGTCCTAATTAATTATTATAGAAAAGTAACTAAAGTTAGTTTATTTGCTTGATAGATCTTTGTTAAGGAAAGAATTGGGGCTGACTAAAAAGTCATTTTTTTGCAAAATTTTTAAAAATAATATATTGAAATTTAAATAAATTATTTTTTTTAGTAATTGCTTAAATTGACCTTTTTAGTCGCCCCCTTTCCGCTCTGCTATTTTTTTGATGAAGCAAATCCTAATCAAAAGGATTGTCTAAATAGATAGTCTGATCTCGTTCAGGACCGGTTGATAAAATTGCAACCTTAGCCCCTGACAGCTCTTCCAATCT
>NZ_CACVSS010000127.1:0-4115 GCF_902756765.1 uncultured Succinivibrio sp.
AGAGTTTTATTCTGAGTTTAATGTATCTTTTTGAATCTTTTTTCTTTCTGCTTAATCTCCTTTGCAGTTTTTCTATATTTTCATAAACAGGATTCAGCCTGTCTTTTAATGACGGTATGTAGTTCTCATCTGATAAGGTGGCAAATCTGACCACTCCCATATCAATACCTACAGCTGTATTTAAATTAAGTTCCTGTATCATAGGATTTAATTCAAACTCTGTCTGAACAGAGATATACCAGTCACCATGATTAAGTGAAACTGTAACATTCTTTGGTTTACCAAAGATGTTTCTGGATTTACGGTACTTCACCCAGCCTATCTTGGGAAGCCATATCTTCTTTCTGTCTTCATCAAGTTCAAAGCCCTGAGGAAATCTGAAGCTGTTATGAAGAACCTTCTTTTTGAATCTTGGTAAACCGCCTTTTCCTTCAAAGAATCTATGATAGGCTCTCATCAAATCCTGAGCTTTCTGCTGTAAAGCCTGAGCAGGACATTCCTGTAAAAAAGGATATTCTTTCCTTAAATCAGGAAGCAGATAGTTTAATCCTGTAATACCTTTATAGCACAAAGGTCTGAAACTAAGCTTCCTTGCTTCATCCCTGTTTAAGGCTTCTCCATTACTCTGTCTGGAATCTATTTCCTCAAGATATTCCCTGAAGTCTTCCCTGCATTTGAAGAGTAAATGGTTATATACAAATCTGGTACAGCCTGCAGCCCTACTGAAAAAACGTCGCTGTTCTCCATTAGGCTCAAGCTTAAATTTAAAAGCAAGTTTTGCTAGATTTGTATCTGCCATATATATAGTTATTATTTTTAAACTTTATTAAACAATATATATATTATAGCATACTTTTTGGCCGTTATTTATAAGATTTAATTTTAATTATAAAGATTTTATATGTATTTATAATAATAAATATGACTACTTAGTGTTTTAACATAAGTATGCTATATAATCAAAATATCTAAATCAACATAGTAAGAATAAATAATATATTATATTGTTCAAAACTGAATGATGTATATGTTTTATATGATAATTATCTAGTTAACGGAGGTGATCGTAATTTAATACAGATGTTGAGTAGCGTTATGGAGAACTGACGCTTCTCAAATAATGAATTATTTAACTTGTCTAATCTTCAGAATTTTTGAGAAGATAAACTTGAAATTAGTTCTCTTTATGCCCATATATATGACTGAGACTTTCTGAAAAATTGATAGGTATTTTTAATTTTGAGATGCATTTTGCACGAGAATTTCTAATATATTATGCAATTTCGCTTCAAAATGTGTTCTAAGCCTACAAGCTTATGTACAAAGATTTTTGCTTTATTAAAAAATGATATAATTCTCTGTGCTTAAAGATATCTAATTCAATTTAAGAAAATTTTCTGAGATTTAGCCTTTTTCCTAATAAATTAGGTTTGAATCTTTATAATCAGATCTGGATAAAACAATCTGATAGTCCTAATCCACGTTTATGGATGGGGACGTCACTTTAAAGTAGTTAACTATATAATGACTGAAACCAAAACTATAAAAAAATCTTCTCCTAAAAAGAAGACTGTAGAGAACAATGAAATGATCCTGCCTCTTATTACCTTAAGAGCGCTGATCATCACACCTAATTCTAAGCTTCAGATTACAGCAGCTCGTGAGAGTTCAATTGCCGCTTTTGAATATGCAAAAGAGCAGGAAGGTGCAAATATTGCAGTTTTCTGCCAGTTGAATGAGGTTGACGAAAAACCTGATTTCAAGGAGTTACATAAGACCGGTGTTCTATGTACTCTTCTTAACATGAAGAAAAAGGACTCTAATACCTATCAGTGTCTGATTTCAGGTTATACCAGAATCAAACTTTTAGAGGTAATAGATGAGCCTGGTTCCTCATTTAGAAAAGCTCGTGTTCTGGTTCTAGAAGAGCCACAGCTTTCTCCTAAAGATGTAAATGATACCTTAAGTGTCCTTAAATCCTGTCTTGAGTACTCAATTGAAAGCTCTGACAAGACTTCTCGTGCCTTAATAGAAGACAGTGTTCCAAAGCATCTGGTTACAGCAATCCTAGAAGAGTCTTCCTTATCAAGACTGACTGATATGCTGACTCAGATCTTAAAGCTGGACAGTCAGACCAAATTTATGCTGCTCTCAACTTTAAATCCGATTGAGAGAGGCCGTATTATTATCAGTCTGTTAAACGGCTACTCCTATAAGTCCGAGCTTGAGAATCACATCATTGATCTTGCCAAACGTTCAATGGAAAAGAATCAGAAGGAATACTTCCTTTCTGAACAGCTTAAGGCCATCAAGAAGGAACTTGGAATTACTCTGTCCGAAGAGGATGATATCCAGAATCTGGTTACCCGTAATGAGAATCTGAATGCTCCTGAATATGTCCATAAGCGAATTGAGAGAGAAATCAAGAAGCTTAATTCCATGAGTGTTAACTCATCAGAGTATTCAATTGTCAGAAACTATGTTGAGACTTTATTGACTCTGCCATGGAATTACGGCACCTCAATTAACGTTGATCTGAAGAAGGCCAAAGAGATCCTTGATAAGGAACACTATGGTCTGACCAAGGTTAAAGACAGAATTTTAGAGTATCTGGCTGTACAGGCTCGAGCAGATAAGCTTCATGGTCCAATTATCTGTCTGATGGGACCTCCAGGTATCGGTAAAACCTCATTAGGTAAATCAATTGCAAATGCAACCGGCAGAAAGTATGTTCGTGTTGCTCTTGGCGGTGTTAATGACGAGGCCGAAATCCGTGGTCACAGAAGAACCTATATCGGAGCTCTTCCTGGAAGAATTATATCCAACATGGTAAAGGTTGGTGTAAACAATCCTTTATTCCTGCTTGATGAGATTGATAAGGTTTCCGCCTCTGCTCATGGTGATCCTTCTTCAGCTCTGCTGGAGGTTTTAGATCCAGAGCAGAACTCAACCTTTGAGGATAACTACATTGAGATTGACTACGATCTGTCCAATGTAATGTTTGTTACAACCGCTAACTCCTACAATATTCCTGGTCCTCTTCTGGACAGAATGGAGATTATTGATCTTTCCTCATATACAGAGGATGAGAAGTTCAATATTGCCAAGGAGCATCTACTGCCAAAGCAGTTAAGACATGCTCATGTAACAGATAAGGAAATCTCAATTGATGATAAGACTCTGCTGCATCTGATCCGCTACTATACTCATGAGGCAGGTGTACGTGAGCTTGAGCGTATTCTAACTGAGCTTATCCGCAAGACCATCAAGGATCTGATGATTGAGCATCCTAAGGCTAAGAAGCTGAAGCATACTTCAATCAATGTGGATGATGTTCACCGTATGCTTGGACCTGAGCGTTATGACTTTACCTCTAAGCTTAATGACAACAAGGTTGGTATTGTTAACGGTCTGTCCTGGTCTTCATTAGGCGGTGATATTCTTCAGCTTGAAGCTGTTGCCAATGAAGGTAAGGGCAAGCATCAGCTTACCGGTAAACTCGGTGAGGTGATGAAGGAGTCTATCTCTACTGCTATTACTGTAGTAAGAACCCTCTCCAAGGATCTGCACCTGAATTCAGATTTCTTTGAGACCTGTGATCTTCACGTTCATGTACCTGAAGGTGCTGTTCCAAAGGACGGTCCATCTGCAGGTGTTGGTATGGTAACTGCTGTTGTTTCAGCCTTGACCGGTAACGCTGTAAGAGCTGATGTTGCCATGACAGGTGAGATTACTCTTCGTGGTGATGTTCTGCCAATCGGCGGTCTGAAAGAGAAGCTTTTAGCTGCAATGCGCGGCGGTATTAAAACAGTGATGATCCCTAAGGAGAACGAGAAGGATCTGTGGGATATTCCTCATGTGGTACAGGAAAAGATGACTATCAAGCCTGTATCCCGCATTGAAGAGGTCTTAAAAACCGCTCTTGTTTCCGATCCATATAAGTTCAAGCCTACAACTATATGGAAGCTTAAGGATAGTAAGAGTACATCAAGCGCTGCCAAAAAGCCTGCTGCTAGGAAAAAGGTTTAAGCTTTAAATCTCCTCAGAAATGAGGAGATTTTCTATGATTAAAACTCTTGTATAAGAGCACAAATTTTTATAATTACACAGGGATG
>NZ_CACVSS010000128.1:0-4061 GCF_902756765.1 uncultured Succinivibrio sp.
AGTGTGTTCTTTATTAACATACAAAGAGCCTGCTCCACCCACAATAATTAGTCTGGTATCGGTTCCTTTTATTAGGTCACATAGCTTTGCTGTATATTCTTTATGTAGATGAAGAGTTTCTGATGTCCAGGTGCCAAAACAGTTTACAACAGCATCAAAACCATTCAAATCATCGGAAGATAAAGAAGCGATATCCTTTACAACCACATTAACTTTCGGATTGGTAACAGTACCTTCTCTTCTTACAAAAGCAGTAACCTCGAAACCTTTCTTTAAGCATTCATTTAGAACTAAAGAACCAGTTTTACCATTTGCAGCAATTATAGCAACTTTCATAATAACCTCTTTTATTGTAACAACGATTGTTACAATAAATAATATTATCAATATTTATAATTGTCAAATATATTAATCCACTTTCATATCTAACTTAATGTATTTAAAATATATTAATATATATATTCGTATAATTCCCCCTAAATAAGATCATATATATTTGTAACTTTAATAATTACATATATAATATTAAGTATATTCAGGAGGAGCTATGCATTTTTCAACAAGATTTACTGTTGCTGTACACACACTACTTTGTATTGAGTATTTCAAGGATGAAAAAAATACTTCAGAATTTATAGCCTCCTCTGTGGGAGTAAATCCAGTAGTAATTAGAAGAGTTCTTGGCCAGTTAAAAAAAGCAGGATTCATTTCAACAGATTCTCCTAAAAGCGGAGCAAAGCTGGCTAAAGCTCTATCTTCTATAAATCTTTATGAGGTTTTCTGCGCCGTAGAAGACGAGAGAAGTCTGTTTACATTCCACGATAATCCTGAACCAAAGTGTCCCGTTGGAGCACATATTCATGATGCACTTGATCTTGTTCTTTTTGATCTTGATGAAACACTCAAGAACAGATTGTCTTCTTACAAACTATCAGACCTAATGACTTCGCTGAATTTCTCGATCAAAAAAGAAAAAAATCAAAAGATAAAAGAGTAATGAAAAACTCCTGCAGGTATATAAGGTATCGAGTTTTTAGCAAAAAAAAATGGCACTACGACAGATTCAAGATAGCTCCCACTTTTTTTAGCAAATCTTCTTTATAAAAGAGGAAATCAAAAAAAATCTATTTTCAAAAAGTTATAGTGAATTCTGTTTTTCAGAAAATACAAATAAAAAAAGACGTACGAGCCAGAGATTACAGGCCCGTACGCCTCATTGCGCTTTTGCTACTAATCGTTTGGCTTGGTAATGATTTTATCTCTTAATCTTGTTGAAACATAAGAGAAAGCAACTGCAGCAATCAGAACAAGGCCCTTTACAACCTGCTGAACGTAATCATTGATGTTACACATCAGCATACCTGTAGATAAAACACCCATAATCAGCACACCGATAATAACCAGAGGTAATTTACCCTGACCACCCATGAGGCTGATACCTCCGAGCACAACAGCGGTAATAGCATCCATCTCAAAACCAACACCAGCTGCAGGCTGACCTGAATTTGTACGAGACAGAAGAACAAGTCCTGCAATACCAGATAACATTGCACAGAATGCGTAGCAGAAGATTTTTACTCCACTGATACTTACACCGGAGAGGCGAGAGGCTTCTTCATTGCCTCCAACACCATATACATAACGACCAATAGGAGTACAAGAAAGGATAAAGATGCCCAGAGCAAAAATGATGACCATCAGAATAACAGGATCAGGAATTCCAAGGAAATAGCCTCTGCCAAAGGCACTCAGTCCTTTACCAAATCCAAATACAGGCAGACCGTCAGTAATCAGATAACCTGCACCACGAAGAGAAGTCATAACACCTAAGGTTGCAATCAGAGGAGACATCTTAAAGAAGACCACCAGACATCCAGAGAAAACACCATAGATAGTTGCCAGAATCAGAGTAACAATAATAGTAACAGGAATCGACCAGCCGGCCTTTAGCAGCAATGCGGCTGTCAGAGAAGAAATACATGCAATCGAACCAACTGACAGATCAATACCTGCGGTTAAAATAACATATGCTGCACCAACAGAAATAATTCCAATTATTGAAACCTGACGCAGAATAGTGGTCAGAGTTGATAAGGAAAAAAAGTTTGATGATGCAAAGGAGAAAATGCCGATTAAAAGAAACAGTATCAGTACAATACCGTAATCTAGCATCCACAGAGAGAAATTCTTATTCATTTTGTTAATCCTTATTCGTTTGATGAATCCGCTTTACCTAAAGCAGATTTCTCCAAAATCAGCTCCTGAGAGAACTGGTCCTTGGTAAGTTCGGCTGTAATCTGACCATAGCCCATTACATAGATACGCTGTGACATACCAATCAGTTCAGGCATTTCAGAACTAATCATAATGATGCTTTTACCGCTGTCAGCAAGCTTACACATGAGGTTATAGATTTCCTGCTTAGCAGCAACATCAATACCTCTTGTAGGCTCATCAAAAATCAGCACATCACATTCTGTAGAAAGGATTCTGGCCAGAACCACCTTCTGCTGATTACCTCCAGAGAGGTTCTTTGAAAGCTGATCCATACCAGGAGTCTTAATCTTAAGTTCTCTGATATAACGCTCCGTCTCACTGCGCTCTTTTTTACCACTGATAACAAAACCACAGGTCAGATATTTAGGCATAGAACTGTAAACAGTGTTCTCCTTAATGGTAAGACTGAGCAGTACTCCCTGAGACTTACGGTCTTCAGGGATCAGACCGATACCTGTACTTAAAGCTTTTCTTGGAGATTTAGGAGTATACTTTCTGCCTTTGAATGTAATCTCACCTGAGGTGAGAGGATCTGCTCCAAATATTGCTCTTGCAAGCTCAGTTCTACCAGCACCAACAAGCCCTCCAAATCCCAGGATTTCTCCTTTGTGCAGTTTGAAGCTTACATCTTTTAGTGCGGCATTCTTAAGATGTTTACACTCAAGGATAACCTCATCTGAATGATTCTTTGGAGAAGGATATTCTCCGGAAATATCTCGACCTACCATCAGAGAAATAAGCTCATTCATCTTAAGAGATTCAACATCACGCATCGTTACGAATTTACCATCCATAAAGATTGCTGCACGGTCGCACATCTCAAAGATTTCCTCAAGTCGGTGAGAAATAAACAGGATGGTACAGTTATTCTCCTTAAGTTTTCTTATAACGTTAAAGAAGATCTCTGTTTCTTTTAAAGTTAGGGATGCGGTTGGCTCATCTAAGATAATGAATTTAGGATTACGGGCAACCGCCTTCAGAATTTCAACAATCTGTTTGTAGGCAACACCGACATCACATACACGTTTGTTTACATCGATGTCGACTTCCATCTGATCAAAAAGTTCTTGGACTCTTCTGGACATTTCCTTTTTGTCCAGCATAAAGCCTTTTTTCAGTTCTCGTCCATAAAAGACGTTCTCTGCAATTGTCAGATATGGAATTAAAGAGAATTCCTGATATACAGCCGCAATTCCAAGTTCTGCTGATAACTGAGGGTTTAGAGATGAGTACTCTTTTCCCTCATAAATGATAGTTCCTGAACTAGGTGTTTCTGCACCGGTCAGCAGTTTTATAAAAGTCGATTTTCCAGCACCGTTCTCCCCACAAAGAGATAAAACCTCTCCTCTGCGGATATCAAAAGATACATTATCTAAAGCCTTTACCTTGGCATAGTATTTTGACAGACCTCGTGCTGAAAGAATTATTTTATCTGACATAATTCCCACCAAAAACAGTGGCCGTTCAAAGATACGGCCACCAAACTCAAATCAGGTTAAATTCGATTAACCGCTTATTGTTAGTATGCAGGCTTGTATTTGCCTGAAATAACATCTTCCTGAGGGACAGGTACGTATGGAAGGAATACTTTCTTTGGTTCTGCAGGTAATCCCTTAGTTGCCATCTCATACAGATACTTGGCACTCTCATAACCACCCTTAAATGGATATAAGTCAACGGTTCCGCGATAGATACTGCCCTCTTCAGCAATTAGAGCAAGAGCTTCCTTGGTGGCATCTCCTGAGAATACAGCCTTGTCAGCACCAACCTTGTCATTTGATACC
>NZ_CACVSS010000129.1:0-4003 GCF_902756765.1 uncultured Succinivibrio sp.
TCGCTCATTGGGCATGGATCATCCTGAGGGATTTCATACTTGGCTGACAGGTCTTCATGATTTGCGATTTTCACAACGGTGATACGTACTTTGCACATATTATTTTCTCCGTATGTATGTTTGATGTAGAAATTTTTTATTATTTTTTTTCTTTAATAAAAGCTTTTTTTGTTTTTTTCGCAAGAAATGGAATTCGTTTTTTGGAGAGTCCGCACAGCATATTATTCAATTTTTACAGATTTTCTTAAAAAACATAAAGACAGGCTAAGAGCCTGCCGATAACTGCATTAGTTAACAGTTTTAAAAAGAAATTCAGAGATTGCCCCGTGTTTTTTGGAGCAATTTCAAATAACCTGAAAAAAATAAGGATAATCTTCAGCTCTATATCTATAATTTGATAGATCCAGATGATTTTTTCAGGTTTTTTCAATAGATAGTTTGGTGAAAGAACATGGCAGGACTGATAGACAGTATTGAACAAAAAACAGGAATCGTAGGACAGAACCGCATGGAGATGCTTCTGTTCAGACTTCCAAATAATCCACAGCTTTACGGTCTGAATGTTTTTAAGATCCTTGAAATCGTTCATTGCCCTCATATTACAATTCTGCCTAAACTGCATCAGTCAGTAATCGGTGTGATTGATGCCCGTGGAATCACCTCGTCTGTTATCGATCTGAGCTTTGCCATGGGAGGACCTGCCACAAGGAATCTGGACAAGCAGCTGCTTTTAATGACCGAGTACAACAAGTCAATTCAAGGTTTCGTGGTCAACCGTGTAGAGCGTATCGTGGATATCAGCTGGGATAAGATTAAGCCTGCTCCTCAGGGGGTTGGTCAGAAATCCTATCTGGTTGCTGTAACCGAATTTGATAAGGAACTGGTGGAAATCATCGACGTTGAGAAGATCCTTTCCGAAATTTCACCGGACAAGAGAGTTATTACCGACCATCCTGATGATGTTAAGGCACATCTGCAGGAAATCATCAGACCTAATGCCAAGATTCTGGTTGCCGATGACTCCAAGATCGCCTTAAAACAGACCGTCAATACCATCAAGAGTCTCGGTCTTGAGGCAATTGAGGCTCACGACGGCAAGCAGGCACTGGATATTATCAACAAGTACCAGGCTGAAGGTAAGCTCAGTGAGATTGAACTGCTGATTTCGGACGTTGAAATGCCAGAACTCGACGGTTACTCACTGTCTGCTGCTATTCGCAGAAATCCTTTATTAAAGGAACTGTATGTTATTCTGCATACCTCAATTTCCGGTGTCTTCAATGAGAGTATGCTCAAACGCGCAGGCGCCAACGGATTTATCGCAAAATTTGATCCGGAAATTCTGTCCTCCACCATTATCGGTGCCATTGAATCCCTTCACAACGGCTTCAATCCAGCCGAGGGCGTTCTGGAGAATATTGATAAAGCCAAAGAAGCAAGTGACAGCTTCAAGTATGACAAGAGCAAAGGAAGTTAGAGATTAACCAATTCTCTCTCAAAGATCCTGAGGAGTTATGGAATTCCTCAGGATTTTCTTTTTTTGAAGTGAGATTTCTGGACCTTGAAAACTTCAGTGTCTGAGGACCTATTCCTTGATAGGCATATAGAAAAGCTCTCCCCAGTCATGATCCTTCTTATAGTTCATCATCATAACCAGCAGCATTGAAGGGATCAGATCGCTCATAAAGCCTACCGCATCCTCGATTGTCTCACGGTTTAACCTGCTGCCGCAGGAGGAGCCGCCATGCATCAGCTGGTTGCGAATTACATACAGACGATCAAAAACAATGGAGAGAATAGTGCTTACATCCATTTTTATACGGCAGTCGTTGTACTTCTTCACGGAAGCTGCCAGAGAACGGTCCCAGTCAGCCGCATTTTTATCACCTTTGGAATAATCCCAGAACTTCTGGAAGGTGAATTTGTTTTCTACCAGAAAGGAGATTCTCATGGCGTACTTGCCACAGACCACAGATGCCAGAAGATTTATCGAGTCCAGAGAAATAATCTTTTCAATAAAGTTCTTAAAGGCATACTTTTCACTGTTGGTGTGATCCATTGGCGGAAGGGATTTGCCATAAGCGGCATTAAAGGCAATCCACAGACAGATAAACTTCATATCAAGATCACCGTCCTCGGTGTACGTATCGGCTTTTCTTAGCCAGGTCATTGAACGATGAATGCGGGTACGGAAAGTCTCGTCGAAGCTTAGTTTGCGCTCCTGATAGTATTCATTTGTTTTTGTCAGCATAGTATCTTACCTCTCTCTTAATTTTAGGAAGCACAAAGAAAGGTGGGTTTGGCAGAGGTCAAATAATCAGGTTATTTTCTGAGTTATCTTGAAGAGATTCGTTTTATTTTTTGTAACTATTTATTTTATAAAATGTTTTTGTTTAACTTTAGCTCTTTCTCTACTTTCGCAGTTAATTTTGTACTGCAGAATGTTATATAACCTTGATAAACTCGGGGGGTAGCTCTTTAATAAATTATACAAATATCTGTCTTACCTGAATTTATAAGGCTGTTGCTGGAATTAAATCTTTTAGATCCTTTTTCCAGTGGTTTATAAATTCAACAACGTAACAGGTTAAACCTCCGAACCAGTTTCGGATTAGTGATGAGATTTCTCTTCTAACTGCTTTTATCTGGTCACCAGTTATAATCTTCTTTCTAGCGAGAACTTCTGGAAGAGTTCTTATTGAGGCAATTAGAATTAGTAGACTATGTGCTATAGGCATTTCCCTAATCTGATCCTGGATGCATTTTCCAAGAGCGCCAATAGCTCTAACATCTGATTCGATTCTTCTTTTGAATTCTAGGAAAGATGCTCTTATACATGAGAGATTGGCAAAAGCAGCAAGGTTGTCAAACTTTACTGAAATTGATTCAGAGCCTAATCCCAGATACTGTTTCTGATTTTCAAAATTGACCTCAATTTTCCACCTTCTGGAGTAGTATTTAACAATCTGCTCGTCAGATAAAGTTAGGTCTGTTGAAGAAATAACCACGAACTCATCTGGATTGTTACGGTTGCTGACAAAAACAAGTTTCAGCTTGATACCTTCAGAGATTTTCTCATTTGCTGTCGCAGCAACAACTGTTACAGAGAATAGAATTGCATTGTTAATTTTTTTGGTCTTTCTTTTTGAGGAGTTAACCTTCATTTTCTCGGCAATACTTTGTAATGTTCTGTATTCAGTGGCGTTACCACGATTATTTAACAGGTAGTATTTGCGGTGATCCTGTTTCAGCATTCCAATAATGTTCAAACCGAGAGGTGTAATGTTTTTTAACAGAGACTCGTAGTTGAACCAGGAATCAAACAGGACATAGTTTGCATTAAATCCATTTTTGGTAGCTCTCTTTATCCAGCTGACAACAAGTTCAGGCTTAGTACGTTCTAGTGCCTCGGTTCGGATTTGTGAAACGTGTGTCCTTTTATCCAGACCTGTTTTACAAATAGCATCAGGGCAGGCTTTTTGAGTATGTTTTTTCTGAAAAGCCTCACTCTCTTCATCGGAAGCAAGAAGTTTTGAACCAAGTGGTATGTAGGATTCTCCGTCAGTCCATCCCATCTGTAGACAAGAATAACCTCGTACAGAACAACCTTCATTATGATCGAAGGTCCATGTACAGAGCTCCATTTTCTTAGCCTTAGGATATTCAAGAACGGAATCATCAAAGACAAAACAGTATCTGTTCTTTTCTCGGTTGGAGTTGAGAGAATCTATTTTTTTGTAGGCTTCATGAGCAACATTTAATGACAACTGTTCCCAGTTTCCATTAGTTCCCTCCATGAATCTATACATAGAAGACTCACATACAGGAAGAAGGTTACCTGCAGAAGAGGTTGCTGCAGCATGAAGGTTCTCCGCAATAAAACCTGAGGAGATGGCTCCAATAATCATGTCATTGGCAGAAGGTCCACGTTTTTTCTTAAATCCAGCTCTTGTAATACATCTTTTCAACTGAAGTTTTTTAAAAAACTTATTAAGAGGGTTAA
>NZ_CACVSS010000130.1:0-12248 GCF_902756765.1 uncultured Succinivibrio sp.
GAAAAGATGGAAGATTACAAAACTGGTCGCTCCATGGGGGATATTCTTTTCTACGGTATTTATGCTCTGGAAAACGGCTTTGAAGGCGGTTATGGAAATTTATTTTGCTATGATCTTGAATATGCAGATCCCGCTTCGCTGTCCGGTGCTGATCTTAAGCTGGTTCCTCTTGGCAGATTTATGAAAGGTGAAATAGAAGCAGATGAGTTTTATAACGCCGTAAGACTTATAGAGCTTCAGCGTGAAAAAGAACGTGAAGATGAATATCTTCAGGCTTTCAGTAGTTCCCTGAAAGAATTAGGCATTAACTAAAAGATCTGAGAGACCGTTAGCAAGATGGAAAGGTGGGATTTAAATGGACTGCATAAAATATGTAAATTCAAAGGATGTCAGAAAGTATCTTTATAAGATTGATTTCAAGCTTAATGTGGAACAGCAGCTTTTCTTAATTGTAATGTGTGATTTCATAACACTTAAAGAAAAACTTGCAGCTCTTGAGGAATTACTGAATTCTACTGAAGATGCACCAATGACATCAATATCCAATCCTGTTTTCTCCGAGTCTCTGGGACTTACTGTTCACGAATTCATACGAAGATATCTGGCTGATAATAAAGCCATACTTAGTTTTATAAAAGAGGCTTCCTCTGATTACTTTTACGAAGCTGAACATTTAGAAAGGCACTTAAAAGATTTTCAGCATATAGGTTTTTACAGCAATTACGATAACGCCCTGGAAGCCATCAGAGAATATGCTGAAGATGAGGATATTGGAGTGGTTCAGGATTACTATCGAATCAGAAAGTATGTATTCTCTGAATGTGTTAAAGATACGGATGGTCCTGTTGGCGGTGTAGCCGAATGTATACTTTCAAAGAATGCAGAAGTTATTACAGTTGACTGTCATTCTGGCTGTGGTCAGAATTTGTACGGTGTGGATGTGTCTGCAATGCATATTAGTTTACCTATGCCGTTTAAGCGAGGAGATATCGTGAAAAAAGCGGGAATTCCATACGGAGCGCTTTTGAGATCGATTCACCCGGAATATGCTGTGTTTCTTTCATATACTCCTGCCGGTAAAGAGGATTTAAAAGATAACCACGATGGTACAGATATTCTGTACTGGGGGCTTTTTCCGGTAGAAACTGGTTTTTATAAGGATCACTCCTGGCTTAATTATGATCTTGAATATGCAGATAAGGATGAGCTTGAAGGTATAAACTGCAAGCTTATTCCTTTAAGCGAAATGATTAAAGGTAATCTTCCACCAGATTTGTTTTACAGTGCTGTAAGGACAATTGAACTTCGTTGTCAGATGCAGACAATAGAGCATTAAACTAATCTGAACTGAACAGGGGATGGAGAGCTGATGGACTTTATAAGATTTGTAAATTCCCGAGACATCCGAGAATATCTTTATGAGCTAGATTACTGCCTCAGTGGAGAGCAGAAGCTGTTTCTTGTCGACAAATGCTATCGTATTCCTCTTGAGGAAAGACTTTTCGCCTTAGAAGAACTACTTGCTGAGCCTGATGAAGAGGTAACCATCAGACATCCGGACTTTTTCGTGGAGCAGCCAAAAGATGGAGATAAGAGTGAGACAGAGAGTCTTCATGCGCTAACAAAAGGTATTCTTGAGAATTACCGAATTCAAATCAGTCTTCTGAAAAATGAGGAGCCAGAAAGCTATTATGAGCTGAGTATTCTTGAGAAAGGTCGCTCTGAGTTTTACTCTTTTGCAAGATTTCCTTCTTTTGAGGCTGCTGTTAATGGCTACAAGGAAGATTACTCCGCAGACGACAGAGACTCTGTTGCTGTAGTTATGCTGACCAAATACTATTATTCAGGCACAAAAAATATATATGATAATTTTTCTGACAGGTATGTCAGAGCTTTCTTTAACTCTGAGGTAGAGCTCATGCATATCTATGACAATGAGTGCCTGCCACAGGAGCGACTTAACTATACAACTGACAAGCTGTTAATATACCTTCCAATGCCTTTTGAACCTGGAGATATTCTGGTTAATTCAGATGACTGTGTATATGCAGGTCAGACTAAGGGCTTTAACTGTGATTATGAGAGTGGAGCTCCTTTTGTGGCTGTATCCTTTATACCAGATGCGACCGTATCCAGCGGCATAGACTCTTCAGATATAAACTGTTACTGCTATTATTTTGATAGCTTCAGTCAGTACCATCTGACCTCAGAAGTTAATGTCCATAACTACGATCTTGAGTACTACAGAAAGCCTCTTACTGGAAAAGAGCGTTTTTTACGGATATTCGGACTAAAACAGAAAGATACTTCTGCAGTGTCTGATGAAGAACTGCTACTTGCCTCTGAATACTGTAAAAATCTCGAGATACAACAGGCTATTAAGCAGCAGCTGAGCTGGTTTAATTCCTCGATGTCCTATTATTTATCTGAAGAAAATAGAAAACAGAAACTTTCTCATGATCGTTATTTTCAGGTGGACCACGAAACGCTTCTCTCTATGACGGACAGTATAAAGCTCTGGCTTGATGATGAAAGAGAAGCTCCATCTGGATATATCCATTGTCATAGTGTTAATGAAGCCATTAGCAGTATTAAGTTTTTTGAGAAACATTCTGTCGCCATTGAAGAGCTGAATCTTGATCATGATCTGGGGGATTATGCAAAGGATGGAGGTGATGCCATAAAGCTTCTGGACTGGCTGTGTGCGAGAGAGACTTTCTACAAGATTGTGCTGCATACTGCAAATCCTGTTGGCAGAGCAAATATGCAGCGAACTATCGACAGATACTGGCCTCATGTCGGTGATGAGGCCTAATAATCGACAGTACCTCTTTTGCTTTAATATTTTTCCAGAGTCTTCAAAAGTCTCTATTTAATTTCTGCTTTAGCTTGTTAACGATATCAGGGGCGTTCTCAAGAGCCTTATCAAGGTTACCGTAAGATTTAATAAGCTTCTGACATCTTTTACCTTTTTCGTTAACAGAAATATCGACAATATTGAGGTATTTCTTATCCTTAACGGTTTTGATGATGACATAAACAGGCAAGGCATCCCCCATAACAAACTTCAGAACTACCTAAAGCATAGCATATAAAAGAATATTGGTTAATATATTAGTCAATAGCCATTTTAATAGAATTTTAGAAGCAAAAAATAATGCCGAGTCTTATCGGATCAGCGTTACTTAAATTGAGTTTATTCCTTAGGTCAAAAATGCAGGAGCAATTGAAATTATCACCGCTAAAGCGAGGATCCACCTCTCCCTACCGCTGACGAGAACTCTAGTGTTCAGAGAGAGAACACTCAAAAAAAAATGGAGAGCAAGAGTTAAAGCAACAGAATTAAAGACAACATCTGGAGAGAAAAATAAAGGAGGCAGACCGAAAGAGAGAAAAGATTCGAAAACACGTAAACAAAGATCTGATAAAGGTAAATTACGTGGAAAACGAGGGACTAATTAAAATTATTATTCTCAATTTTCAGGAAATTTGCGCGGAGCCTTATTTCTCAACTCCAAAAGGTCTCCAGTTGCCGTCTTTGTCTAGCCACTCATACTTTTCAAAAAGTTCATCGAGTGAATATAAGTCGCCTCCGACCCCTAGATAGATTTCATTATGAGCTTTAATTATGTTGGTGATGATACCGTCAGATCTGTCATGTTCCTCACTAGAAGCAATTGTTCTATAAGTAAGGTTATTACCTAAGATATCTTCCATACCTAAAGTATTAGAAAATTCATTAAGATCCTTAAATGACCTATATTTAGCATATTTAAAATCATTTACCTCAGTAACATGGCTTGCTGGTAAAAAAAGACCATAATCAGAGCATATACATCCTTTAGAACCTTCCTATCCCACTTTGATAGATCAGTACAAAAATTATTAGTGAAGTAACCTTCCTCACCGATATACCTCTTAGCTTCCTCATAAGTTACAGATGTGAATACATCTTTCTTGTTAAATATCATCATTTTCTCAGTCTCCTATAAGAGCGATGCTGTCTTTGAGGGGAAAACCTCAAAATAAATTTTGATTCAATAAAATTTAGTATAGATTTTATTTTAACAAATTTCAGATGGATAATTTTGAGAGACGGGACATTGAATTGATTTTTTAAATGGGAGCTCATCGGCAAAGAAATCCCATTAAACCCAATCTTCTAAAGAAGAAAGGAGAGCAAATGATCTCCATTGTTAATATTATCGAAACTATTCTTGGTTATGAACAAGTTATTATTAAAGATGTGACAATTGAGCTAGATCGTCAAGGTGCAATGGCTTTGTTTATCTTAAGATGATGGAGGCTGTTAATCTAACCCCACTTCCAAACCTAGCTAACGCATCTCAGCTATGTTGACTGTCTGAACATCAGAGGCACCTACCAATACCTTATAGGTGCAGCTAATTCAGTAATCCAATCCGCACATGCTAAGAAATAAAAAAATAGCAACAGCTAAATAAAAAAATGAGCATCGTTCAGCCCTATAATGACGGGCTTTTCCTTAAATTTGGGGCAAAAATGCAGGAGATTGTGCTGCATACTGCAAATCCTGTTGGCAGAGCAAATATGCAGCGAAATATCGACAGATACTGGCCTCATGTCGGTGATGAGGCCTAATACAGGACAGAAGCCTGTCTGCTTTAATATTTTTCCAGAGTCTTTAAAAGTCTCTCTTTAATTTCTGCTGCAAGATCAGATGGTTCAAGCAGGCGTGCCTTGAAGTCAAAACTCAGGACAAAGGAGATTAGTTCGCTTCTGCTCAGAGCTGTCATTTCAAGAATAATGCCTCCGTCCTCCTGAGGAGTAATCTTCTGATCCTCACTCCAGATTCGATCACTGATATAGGTCATAACCTCCTTTGAGAACCAGATCTTAGTCTTAAAAGGCTCGTCTCTTAAAAATCCGAAGTCTGCATTCTCCTCAAGATCTTTTACTGGGAGCTCTTCTGTGGAACGGTTCTGCGCAGTTACCTCAGTGATTCTGTGAACAGAAAACTTTGCAGGACGTTCCTTTAGTATTCTGACTGGCCCTGTCTCAGATACAATCCAGCCGGAGACGTACAGAGAATCATGGAAGGTAATCAGCATCTGAGGCGCGTAAGCGTAGTTCTTTATCTCTCCGTTCAGATCTTTCTGGTAGGAGAGCATGCAGCTTTTACGGTTTAAAATACATTTTTCAAGTTCAGCAAGCTGTTTTTGTTTTGTCTGATAGTTGATGTGTCCACGGGTAAGACGGGTACCGACATTTGCATCCTGATAGCTGCTGTAGTCTGCGCGCGGAAGATTGGTTTTTGCCTGCTGCAGTGACATATTGACCAGTTCCCAGTCTTCTTTTGGAAGAAGACCTTTTACCAGATCACGGCACAGGGCAAGCTGACGCAGACCTGCCGGATCAATTGCTGTTTTAAAAGACATGGATGGTCGCTGCAGATGATAGAATTTCTGGCGGTTAGATTTTCTTTCTAAAAGATGGCAGGGATAGTTCTCATCTATGCGTCTTAAAAGTCTTGCCACAGTCTGCTTAGAGCAGTTTATGGTTTCAGCAAGATAGGTTAGAGAGAATTCTTTGTCATTGAATAAAAGCAGCATGAAGAGCTTGAGCAGTTTCTCATCAGGTCTTGCATCCTGATCGTATTTTTCCGGCATATTGTCCCCTAAAATAGCAGTGCCATTCTAATCAGAAGAATGGCAGTTACTGAGGAGTTTCATCAGTCAGCTTTTGGCACTGAACTGAAGTCTCCTTCCAACACTTTTCTCTTATCAATTATAGCTATGTTTGAAGCGGGGAGGGCACGTTTAAATTTTGCAGATGAGATATACTCTCCAATTACGTACACCTCAAGACCTCTGGCAATGGCTTTTTCCATGGAATCAATAGTACCGTTTCCATAATCAGAGCTTACCACCAGATCAGAATTCTCAATGACCATGGTATTTCGCTCAAGATATCCAACATCAGTCTGAATGATATCGCACAAAGGATTGTTCTTAAGCTCCTCGCATAATCTCTGGTTATGGTATTTGTCAGGACGGAATACTTTGAGTCTGAGTTTTCGTAATACGGCATACTTCATCGCTTCTGTATCCATGCCAAAGGCACCGCCGGTTACAATGGTAACATTGGCATCTCTATTCTGCTCTAAGTATTTATCAAGCCAGAGCTTTACGGCCTTGACGGAGTTTTGAGTAGGATTTCTGCTTCCTATAACAGCAATACTAGTCATATTTGTTGGCTCCTCTTCTGGTTATTTAAAACGGCTTTTTGAGTTTTAACTGAATGTAATCCGGTATCGGCAGATCGTATGGCAGAGGACTTTCCTTTATGTTCTGATAGTCAGAGTATTTAAGCTTCAGTGTTTCCACAGGATCAACAGAATATTTCTCAATATTCATCCTAAGAATAGCATTTGCAAAGACCGTACATTCTGCAGGAACACCCGTAAAATCACAGGTAGTTTTTTGGCGGATAAAGCTGTTGAAATAGTCGACTTCCCCATCAGAAAGAAACCATTGCGGATTTACAAAATTACTGTTTTTCTCTGCATAGCAGGGGCAGTCCATTCTGATCCTGGCAATCGGAGTTGCAGCATTAAATCTAATGGCTTTAATCATCCAGATAACGTTAAGATCACGACTCTCTGCAGGACAGACCATAAAACGGATATTTCGCTTCATATCAAAAGCGACAGTTGCTGATTCATTTAAAAGCTCATACAGCCGCTGTTTGTTATTAGGTTTAGTCATATATATAAGTCCCTCAGCCCACCCTCACGTTTTTACTGTTAATGTCCGGTAGTAAAAATTAAATGTACTTTGTACCACTGTAATTTGTTGACCAAAACATTAAACCAGAGGTCGTCGGTCACTCGCACTACGGTGTGTAATACATAAGATGTCTGACATTCACCCAGTAAAAAAAACGCTACTCCTGAAATTGGTTATGCTTCGATGAGTTCTGTATTCCAGTTGGCTTTCTGCAGCTTTACTTCAAGCTCACGCAGATCTTTTGATAGAGCATCAAGCCTCTTCTGCAGCTCCTTAACCTCAATGCAGGGTCTGATTTTGATTTCAGAACCGCGGGCTCTGTCAGTTGAGCGTCTTGAGGTTTCAGTAAAGTCCCTGTAGGAGCTGATTTCAAGCAGAAGACAGTCTCGTCTTGCTATCAGATCGGTTAGACTCTCTCCATCGATTAAAGTACTGCAGTTGGTCTTGTTGATCTGACTTATCAGAACTCTCAGTCTCTGAATGGAAGCTGAAAGCTCTGGAAGCAGTTCCTTAGGATCTTCACCAGGAGCTTCGTTATCCTGCACCAGAATGTTGTCTTCTATGCGCTCTGATACTGCTGAGATTTTTGCCTTGAGCTCTGCTCTTTCCATTAATGCTTCTGCTAGAGTCATATTTATCTCCTATTATTTCGTTCATTGTCAGTGTAAAGGATGAGCGTTCCAGAATAAGAGAACTGTCACCCTTTTTTCTGAGCATTAGAATATAGGCATAATCAGTCGAGCCAGACAGAGCCTCTCAGAAACATATAGGCAATTTTCTGCATTTCACTTTTACCTTCGACCTCTGATGAGTCTTCATCGGTATAATGCAGAAACTTACTGCAGTTGCGGGCAAGATCGTAGTTACTGATCTTAATTCTCGAGAATTCAGAGAGCTCTTCTTTAAGCTTTTTGCTGAATCTGCCTTCAAACACGATATCCTCTAGCTTTTCAGGAAAAACATTATTCAGTTCAACTGAACCTAGACTTTTGAATTTTGTATTGTAAACAAAGAGATGCTCGATATTCTCGTTGTCAAATCGATGCTGTTTTCTTTTTGAACCTTTTATTACACAGATAAATGGAAGACCAGCGTCTTTGACGGTAACAGCAACACTTAAGTTAAGCATAATAATTCTCCTTTTTTTAATTTTTTAATGGTGGTGAAGGAGTGCTTTTTACATTTAAATTTCCTCTGAAGTCTGCTTTGATGTGGAGTTATTATCTGATTTCCTATTTCTGACTAAAGTATAAAAACTGAACATTCCATATTTCGATAAGTATTAAAAATATTTTTAATTTTTTTAGAAGTCATAAAATAGCTTTTACAATCTGGAATATTTACGGCTTACACTATCTATAAAATTGGTTGTAAATGCCTGGCATCATTCATAACCTGGATGATAATCAAAAAAAAGAGGTAAATATGCGCATACTGTGTCTGTTAAGAGGTATTCCTGCTTCAGGAAAATCTTACTTTATCCATGAGAATAATCTTGAGGAATATACGCTCTGCGCTGATAATTTCAGATTAGCCTTCAGCTCTCCTGTGCTGCTGCCAAACGGCGATTGCTGTATCAGCCAGAATAACGACAAAGAGGTTTGGGATCTGCTATTTTCCTGTCTTGAGAAAAGAATGCAGCAGGGGCAGTTTACTGTTGTTGATGCGACTCATACTGGTAATCATAATTTTCCTGAATACAAAGATCTTGCTGAGAAATACAAATATCGTATCTACTGTGTGGATTTTTCTGACGTTAGTTTGGAAACATGCCTTGAAAGAAACGCCTTGCGTGGCTTTAGAAAGGTTCCTGAGAATGTCATCAGAAGAATGCATCAGAGAATGATGGCGCAGAAGCTGCCAGCCTGGCTTAAGCTGGTTAAAAGGGAGGACTTCAGATCTAAAGTATTATATCGTGAACATGATTTTGACTGTTACGAGAATGTTTATATCATCGGTGATATTCATGGCTGCAATACTGTTCTGCAGGATTTTTTAAGGAATAACGGCAATCTTTCTGAAAAGAACCTTTATGTGTTCTTAGGCGATTATCTTGACAGAGGGAAAGAGAACCTTGAGGTTTTGAATTTTCTGATATCTGTCATGAATAAAGATAATGTGGTGCTTTTGGAAGGTAATCATGAGAACTCAATTAGATGTTATCTGAATAATGAGGCAATACGCTCTCATTACTTTAAGTACATAACTCTGCCAGAAATTGAGGATAAGCTTGACAGAGTTCAGCTTCGGGCCTTTTACCGTAAGCTGGCCCAGTGCTACTGCGGATGTATGACTGTAGGAGGAAGAAAGCTGCATCTTATCATGTCCCATGGTGGTATTCCTTATACAGAAAAGAATCCTGTTTTTATCAATGCCTCAGAATTTATCAAAGGCGTTGGGCGCTATGAGGATTATATGAATGTGGCAAGACAGTGGAATGAGCATGCTCCTGCTGACTGTATTCAGTTTTTCGGACATCGTAATACTGATGAATCTCCTGTAAAACTCTTTGATAATGTTTACAACCTGGAAGGTCAGGTTGAACAGGGTGGCTGCCTCAGAGCTGTGAGAGTAAACTCTGATGGTATTTATCCATTGGAGTACAGAAATTCTGTATTTAAAGAAAAAGCCTCCGCTAATAAAGATGACAGCATGGCGCTTGTAGGAAAAGCCATTGAAGAGTTTCGTGGTTCAAAACTGATTGATGAAAAGTCTTTTGGTGATCTGTCATCATTTAATTTTACCCGAGATGCTTTCAACAACAGCCGCTGGAACAGTCTGACGGTCCTTGCCAGAGGACTATATGTGGATATCAGAGCTCTAAAGATTGTGGCAAGAGGCTATGACAAGTTCTTCAACATAGATGAGAACCGCCTTACTTATCTAGGCAATCTTAAGGAAAGACTTAAATTTCCTCTTACAGTCTATAAAAAGGAAAACGGCTTTCTGGTTCTGATCTCCGTGTACAAGGATGAGCTTTTTGTAACAACCAAGTCCAATCCTGAAGGCAAAATGGCTGAAATAGCCAGAGAGCTTGTAGGAAAAATGCTCAGTGCAGAGGCTGCTGCAGAGCTTAAGAATTATCTTTGTCAGAACAACTGTACTCTTCTGTGTGAAGGCATATGTCCAACAGAAGATCCTCATATAATTAGCTATGAACGCGATGATCTCATTATGCTTGATCTTGTGAAAAATGATCTTGTGTATGAGAAAAAGACTTTCTCCGAGCTAAAGAAACTTTCAGAGAAAATCGGACTTAAGTGTAAGGTGCAGGAGCAATTTAACCTTACTAGTTTTGATGAGTTTTGTGGCTTTTACAAAAAGTATTCTGATGATATCAGTGCCTCAAAAGAGGAAGGCTTTGTTATTGAGGATTCTTTAGGTTTTCAGGTAAAGCTGAAGACTTTTTATTATCGCTACTGGAAGCAGATGAGAACCGTGGTAGGCCGTTTCCGAAAGTTATCGCTACTGGAAGCAGATGAGAACCGTGGTAGGCCGTTTCCGAAAGCGCGAGTCCTTCAAAAACAGTCTTCCTAAAGGTGGTGCTGATTTTGGACGCTGGCTTCAGAGTAAAAATCCAGAGGAACTGCCTGTGGATATCATAGGTATCAGAGATATTTATATGAAGGAAACTGGCAATATACTTTAACTGACTATTAAGGCATTGCAGGTATGAGAGTGTATCTGCGATGCCTTTGCAGGAGCTTTTCTGTTTGCTCTGTTGTTTGCATCTTCAGTGAATTTTTTACCTTACATTTTGGGTGTCAGTTAACATGAATGGAGCTGAACGATCTTATTACCAAGGATTGCCGAAAAGATTCTGACCATGAATAGAGTGATGTCAAGAAACATTAAGATCTGCTAAAATTGAGACAAGAACAGGAGCAGAAGATGGGATCTTATTTAAATACAGGTTTTGATAATTTTAAAAGAATTAGCTCTTCAAAAATCTATGTTGACAAAACTGAACTAATCTCTGTCTTAAATGATTATGTAGAGACTGAGCAGCGATTTTTCTGTATAAGCCGACCAAGACGATTTGGAAAATCGGTAACCGCAAATATGCTATGTGCATACTACTCAAAGGATACAGATAGCTCTTTTCTGTTTGATAATCTTAAAATATCTCATGACGGCTCTTACAAAACTCACTTAAACCAGTACAACACTATCTTTATAAACATGCAGCAGTTTTTTATCAATGCTGATTTGAATGTTGAAAAGATGTTATCAGACATTGAGTCCGAAATTAAAAATGAATTAAGACAGGCTTTTCCTCACATTGAAATTTCTGATGAAAGAAAACTTAATCTTGTTCTATCTGATATATACAATAAAGAATCTCCATTAAATAAAAAAGGTTTTATTTTCATCATCGATGAATGGGACTGCATCATGAGAGAAAAACAGAGTGATGCAGAGGGAATAAAGATATATCTTGATTACCTTAGAGCTCTCCTAAAAGACCAGTCTTACGTCGCTCTTGCATACATGACAGGAATTCTTCCAATCAAAAAATACGGTTCTCACAGTGCCCTGAATATGTTTGATGAATACTCAATGACCGATCCTGGAGAATATGCATCGTACATTGGGTTCACAGAAAATGAGGTGCTAAGTCTTTGTGAAGAGTACAAAGTTGACTTCGGTTTAATGAAAAAATGGTACGACGGTTATACCTTTGAGGATTCTCTTCATCTTTTTAATCCTAATTCCGTAGTTAAGGCTATCCAGAGAAAGAAATTCTCCAGCTACTGGACACAGACAGAAACCTTTGAAAGTCTAAGACGCTATATAGATTTGAATATGGCTGGACTTAGAGATGAGGTTGTAAAACTCATTGCCGGAAATGAAGTTGTGGTTAATACTTCAAGATTCCACAATGATATGACAACCTTTGAGACCAAGGATGATGTACTAACCCTGCTTATTCATCTGGGGTATCTTGCAATCATTCCTGATTCAGCTATCAAAGGAGTAGATAATGACAGGATTTTTGCAGTTCATATACCAAATGAAGAGATAAGAAAAGAATTCCGCAACATCACCGAGGAAAACAAGAATTATCCTGGCATCTATGCTCTTATCAGTCAGTCTCTTGATTTACTCGATAAAATCTACGAAATGGACAACAAGGCTGTAGCAGATGCTTTTGATTTAGCGCATCAAGATCATACATCCATTCTCAAATACAATGATGAGAACTCCTTAAGCTGTGTCATTTCACTGGCCTTAAATCTTGCATCAGTAGATCTCTACAATGTCCACAGGGAGCTTCCTGCAGGAAAGGGCTTTGCTGATATGGTTTTTCTTCCTAAACAGGGAGTTGAAAAACCAGCTCTACTGGTGGAACTTAAATACGACAAGTCTGCTCAAACTGCAATTGACCAGATAAAACAGAAGAATTACGGCAGAATCTTCCGTGACTATAAGGGCGAGGTTCTGGTTGTTGGCATTAACTACGATAAAGACACCAAAGAA
>NZ_CACVSS010000131.1:0-3947 GCF_902756765.1 uncultured Succinivibrio sp.
GGTTTTTCGATTTCTGATCCTTATGAGTTGTGTTTCGCATTATTTTATCTTTTAGATACAGGTGATGATGTGCCATGGTTGTTTAATGATGGCTTTTCTCTAATGCACTGTGTGATGAAGATGCTGCCTTGGTATGTAGACAAGACTAACTGGGATTCTGATGATTACGATGAATGGTTTTTTAGCGATCTTACTTACAATCGAAACAACTGGCTAGAGCAGAAACAGCCTGATGCGGTAAATTATTTCCATATCAAACACAAGGGAAGAAATGTAACACAGTTAATCTACGACCTTTGTCACGTTGTTCTGCCAACAGGAATGCACCCCTTTGAAAAAGACCGTCAAAGGTTTATTCAGGAAGGTATGGAGGAGGAGCTGGCCAATAAAATCACTGATTTATCTGAACAGCTTTTCTTCTCTGAATTTCAGTCGCAACAAATTGATCTTCCTGATTTTGATTTACCCCCTGATGAAGAAGAGTCAGATGACTTTGAACTTGAGAAAACTGACAGTTTAAATCATGAAGATTTTGACAAGACTGAAGACGGTGAGTGGATAAAACCTGAACCAATAGAATTGGATTTAGATGAGTTAAATGAAGAGGAAACTGAAGAAGATAGAATTGAAGATCTTACAGAGCAGGTGGTGGCTTATCAGAATGAAGTTTCTTCTTTAAAGCAGCAGCTTAAATCTCTGAAAAAAACACTTGCTGTAAGCAGACAGGAACAGCTGAACGAGAAATCAAGATATGAGCATGAACTCAAAGCTCTTCGTCTTGAACATCGTGAGCTGGCAGATCTCAGAGAGATTGTCTTCAACCAGAATTCTGACTCTGAGGCGCAGGCAAGAAGAGAAATCCTCGAAAAGACTTACAGCTACCCATATTCCACTAGAAAACGAACTGTTATCTTTGGAGGGCATGCCTCTTGGCTGAAAGTAATAAAGCCAATGCTACCAGATGTAAAATTTGTTGATGCTGACCAATATGCTTTCAATCAGGATCTTATTAGGAACGCTGATGTAGTATGGATTCAGTCAAACTGTATGGGTCATGCTCAGTTTTCTAATATTATTAGCAAGGTTAGACTGTATGGGGTTCAGCTTAGATACTTTGGTTATTCCAGTGCAGAAAAGTGCGCAGAGCAGCTGGTTACAGAAGATCTTGCTTCCTGACTTGCTCCCTACGCCTATAGAGGCAGGGGAATTCTAGCTGGGAAAGGTTAAAACAAAAGTAGGAGGTATCGTCTTCCTACCTTTTTCATTTCCTGCTAATGACATTCTATAGCTTTTTCTCAATTGCCAAAAAACTTAAGCGAAGTCTTAGAGAATGATCGGTTATCAGTCTGTGTTTAAGAAGATAGCCCCCAACCACGCATAACACCACTCTTCAGATTAGCTATCGTATTACAAATAATCTAACGATGAATTGTTTGTATATACAGTAGCTACGATGAAACTATTTAATCTGTTTGCATCATTAAAACAGGAACTTTCTGTCACTGCAGAGTCCAGGGATCCCTCCAACAGAAACACCGGTCCTATAGTAAAGATTTTCAACAATCCTGAAGATATCGAGTGGCTTTATGCCTATACGCCGGAGTCCCTGCTCGAGAGTACTGAGATAAAACCTCTTATGGATAAAATCAGACTGGCCATGGGCTCCCGTAAAGAGTACTTTGATAAATACCTGTATCCATCAATTGTTCAGGTAGCATTGTATGTGCAGAAACTGCAAGCATCAGAGAGTGCTGCCGGTAAACCTTCCAACGTGTTTGGTCATCATATTTCTGTCGGCGGCTTACTACTTCACAGTCTTGAAACCATGTATTTTGCGCTGAATGACTCCAGACTGGCGTTCTTCAATAAGGGTGTTATGCCTAAGGATAGAGACAGTAATCTTATTGCTTCCAGAATCACCTGTGGCCTCGCAGGGCTCCTGCATGATATCGGTAAGATTGATGATCCTGTCATTGTGACCTACACAGAGCTTAACGGGCAGAAGATCGAACACGTATACAGTTGTGTTGAGTCGATTCCTGACTGGCTTTCACAGGTTCATAGCCTTCCAAAAGAGAAGGTATTCTGTGATGGTATAAATCAGAATCCTCCTGTCTACCTCATCAAGTCTTGGAAGAATGGGAGAAAAGATAAACACGAGATAATTGCTCCATTCTTTTTACGCAGTTTTATTACCCGCGGAGCCTTAAAGCTTATCGCAAAAACTTCAGAGCAGCAGCTGCATAACCTTATGACAGCAATTGACTGGAGAGTTCTGTCTTTCGACTATACAAATCCACGTGACAATATTATCTATAACATCTGGTCAGTTGCCGATAAGACTCTTTAAGATTAGGATTTTTTCAGAAGAGCTATTAACCACAGTAAAGAATGATCCTAAAAATAAAGATCATTGTTTTTATAAGAAAAAATAATAAAATACTCTTCTGTGTTGAACAGTATGAGGGAGCCTTATATCTAGTTCAAGCGTATTGGTTCTTAAATTAATTCCTCGAAAGGGGACGAAAACAGGCTATCCAACTCCTTCTTAAAATGATTACAGCGATAGTTCTAAAAACTTTTCCCCGTAAGGAGACGTTTCCCTCGATTTTTCTTTCTATTGATCTTCTCTAATAATTTGTAATATTCTTTGTACCTCTAATTATTATCTTTTGGATTTCTTTATGTCAGATAGTAAAAAAATTGAAAAAGCTTTCTTAAACGGTGAATATGAACCTCTCAACTGGAGATCTGTTCACGAATGCTGGTTTCTGAACGGTCAAAGCAAAAAATGGAAGATTCGATTCTTTAAGGAGTCTCTTTATAATGTCTTTTTTGTATCTGTTATAAAGAACAATCAGGAATTTTCTGATTTTGAAAATGATTCCTCTGATTCAATATATGGAAAATGGGATGTTCTGTTAATTAAGCTATTTGGTATCAAATATTCTGTCAGAAGAAATGAAGATAATAATCTGGTAGTTTCACGAGGAATTGACTCTGCTTCTGATGAGAAGTTTCAGAATAAAACTAAGTTGATAGAGATTCAGAAGAACATTGTTAGTCAGGCTAACAATGATAAGAATCTAGGCTCAGATCAACGTATGTGTTTAAATCTTATCGTTAACAATCAGGAACTGCAGATCTCTCAGATTGCTCCTATTATTGAATGCTCAAGCTGCCGACTTGCTCTGATTTATATTCTGGCTAATGCCTATGTTTATAAACTGGATGAGTACGTTAGGCGAATCACGGTTAATCCAAATCTGGCCAATAACACCTATATTGATATGCAGAACTGGAAAACACAATATCTATATAGAAAGCCTCTTCAGATAAATCGCGTAACAGAGCTTTATTTCATGTGGGAGGATTTATATTCCTATTTCGGTATAGAGGAATCAGTCAGAGAGATGGAAGAAAAACTAAGAGAATTATCCAGATTGGAAAACAGCAAGAAAATTGACAAGCTAAACAACAGAATGCTGTATCTGACTGTTGTTGCTACTCTCACAACAATAATTTCCTGTGTCATTACTATATTACAGTTTGTTAAGTGATAAAGGGAAAAAGACTCTAGATGATTTCTGTTTTCTTGAGCGGAATGTATTTGTAGCTGTCTTTTTGTATGTAGCATCATGCAATAATTGATAGGTTTTGGATATTATTTTTGTTTTGTAAAAGTAAATATCAAGATTGAGTCTTTAAAACTTATTTTTTATTTGAGAATTACTTTTTAATTTGGCTTAAGGTCTATTTTTTTGATTATGAAAAGGTTTATACTTCATTTCATAACTAAACAGACTTCGTAATTTAGATGTAATTAACTTGTTGTTTTATCGTAATTATTTTACTAAATTCTGCCGAGTCTTTCTTTAAAAATTCGATGTATTGATTTATAAGGAAATTTTCTAAATCATTCGGAACCGTTGGTATATAAGGCTTTG
>NZ_CACVSS010000132.1:0-3910 GCF_902756765.1 uncultured Succinivibrio sp.
AATTAGTAATGGATGGGCCAAAGAAATATCTAAAACCTCTTAATCCAGAATGGCCAGGGCCTAAATTTATTGATTTCACTAATACAATGCGTATTGTTGGAGTTGTAATAGGTAAGTTTGTAAAAGAATAAAAGTCCCTTCTAAATACTAAAATGCAGTTTTATACTGCATTTTTTATTACCTCTTTCTCATTTCCGAAAAAATATTTTTTTGTAATAAAAATCACAATTTAATTACTTTTGTAATAACTTTCTTATTCTTTTGGTTGTAATTTGTAATTCCTTTCGTTATTATTACTTTTGTAATAAGTTTATTTCTAAACGAATAAGGAATATCACCAATGAAGATCCACACTTTATCAGACAAACGCACTTACTCAGTACGTCTAACCACATTATTCAACGTTGTAGAACTGTGCTCTCATGTCAAGGGAACAGATATCTGCAGCAACATTCTTCCAAAGCTGAAAGCCATTAACGAACACGGTGAAATCTGTGTATTTGATGATCAGTACGGTTATCTTGCAGTACGCATGGATAACCACCGCTTCATTGTCAACGAATACGCTGAGTTTGAAGATTCGCTGAACAGCTCATTACAGGCATACGAAAACAATCTGTTTAAGTTCAATTCTACTGTGGAGCTTAAGTATGCGTAATGAGGTAGACCAGACAATCACAGACTGGAAGAAGCGCTACATCATTATTCAGATCATAAACGGCATAGTAATCGCGCTCTTCTTGGCTGCAGGATTTTTCACAGTACATCATTTATTTGCTGAATAACTAACAAGAACTACAGCATTGGTGATTTGGGCGGGTCACCCGTAGCCCGCCCCTTTTTAGGAGGTCATCATGATACTTGAAGTAGACAACACAGAATGGACAGCAATAAGACTGGCAATGGAAACTGAGTACAAAAGCTATCTTGAAGCAAAGGAACTGGCTTCATCAGAGAAGATAAAGGAAGACTTTGATCAGACAGCGTTCCTCTACAAAAAGATACTTGATGGGTTAAAAAAACAGATTGATAAGCAGATTAAGGACTAAGAATGTTACCAAGAGGCCTCAGTGAAGAGGAATTTAAAGAACAGACAGTTAAGGAATATCTGGAAGGCGGTTACGGCGTAGACAGAGAAATGGCCGAAGAACTCGCCCAGACGGAGTGGGAAATCAGACAGGAAGTTGAGAACCACACAAAGGTAAAGAAAGTTCAGCTTAAGGAAAAGAATGATCACGCAGGCTTCGGCCAGCATGGAATTGCTATGCATCAGAACCGAGTGATTAAAGCTGGTAATCAGGAGCTTCGAATCAGCACCACAGCGTACAAGGCGCTTCGTAAGAAAGCCATACTCACAAAAGAGGATGTGGAATGGCTTCTGTGTGGTGACGATGAGTTTCTGCCGAAACACGCGAAGGGGCTTAACTTTCCAATCTTTATCCCCCGATTCGGAGGATTCAGAACATGGGCTGTATACGAATGGATTGATAAATTTCAGATAAGGAGAAAAGGAAAATGATCACTAATACAACAGAATTACAGAAGGCTTTATTTGCAGAACTAGAGGCTCTGCAGAATGAGGACAACGACAAGGACAAAGACGGCAATTTTGACAAAGAGAAGGCAGAACACGCAATGAAAAGAGCTGATGCCATAAACAACACTGCAGGCAAGATTATTGAAGTCCAGCGCTTACAGCTTGATGTGGCAAAAACAGCCTATGCTGCAGGATATGCGGTCAATATACCTTCTACTCTGGGCCTTGAGCTGAAGAAAGAGGAAGTCTGAAGTGAGTACAGAGGGTAAGAAATGGAAGCGCACGAAGGGCATTTTGTGGACTGATGAAATCTTCTCTTGGATCAAAGAGCGAATTCCTGCAAAAGAGCATGGATATACCTCCAGACAGCAGATGCTTGAGGAGCTGAATCAGACCTTTAATACAACCTTCACTATTAGAGCTTTCTGTACCCACTGTTATGAGAAAGGAATTCAGCTTGGGCTGTGTCACAGTAACTCAGCAATTACCAGAGGTGAGAAACACTGGAGACACAGACCAGTAGGTTCCTTTCAGGAAAAGAAAGGATACGTGCGCATCAAGGTCGGTGAACCTAATCAGTGGATGCAGTACCAGCGCTATGTATGGGAGCAGAACCATCCTGGGCAAAGCGCTGAAGGTAAGACGGTTATCTTCATGGATGGGAACAACAGGAACTTTGAGCCATCAAATCTTGAATGTGTCACACGTGGAGAGCTGTCAGTAATGGCAGAACTCGGATGCAGCAAGGAATGTTCTGTTGACGAGAGACGAACCTTCCTGTTAATGGCACGGATCAAGATAGCAAAAGTAAAACTGTTTGGTAAGGAGTATCAGAAGACCCGCGCTCACATGCTCTATCTAAAGGTAAAAGATACTCCAGAGTATAAAGCTAAGGTTCATGCTCAGTATCTGAAAAGAAAGGAGAGATACCAGAATGATCCTGAATATAGGAAGGAACAGCAGAATAAAGCTAACAGCTACAGAAAAAAGCATTATGCAGAATCTCCAGAGTGGAGAGAAAGAGTTAAAGCAAAAAAGAGGAAATAAAGAATGGCAGAAGATTTAATCAATAGACCTAGTCACTACCACAAACACGCAGTTCTGGTTGAACCGATAGAACTGTGTGAGCTGTTAGGCTTCAATCTGGGTAACTGTCTGAAGTATTGCTTCAGATATCAGGACAAGGGTAATCCCCTGCAGGATTTGAAGAAAGCTCAGTTCTATATCAGAAGAATTCTGGCTGAAGACGATGATCAGATTATTTTCAGAGCCTATGACGGAGGTAATCTCCTAAAGAAGCGTACAAAGGTCTATATGGATATCTTCAGACATAACGAATTTGTACTCGCTCTTGCTACAGAGGGGTATATGGGACTTTCCAAACTGATAGATGAAAAGATTGCTGAGCTGGAGTCCAAGAATGATTGAACTTGAAATTTTGTTGATAGTAATCCTCTCCTTTGTTGGAGTAGGAATTTTTATGGAAGCCTTCATTCTAAACGAATTAGCTCGAGATCTAAAAGAAATGAGATACATACTGGAGGATATGTTAAATGGAAATTAAGCTTGAAAGACTGCTGCTGAAGCGTGAGGAGGTTGCATCCATTCTGGGCTTTAGTATGTCTTATCTGCAGAGAGTAAGAGAAAACACACGTCTGCATTTTCCAGAGCCGGTATATTTCTTCGAGAAATCCAGTATCAAGACTACACCATTCTGGAAACTGAAGGACATACAGGAGTGGGTTGATAAGTATCAGGGGTTAGAAAATGGTTAAGCTGAAAGATTTAGTCAGGATTATGCCTAATCCTACAGAGTTTTATCTGTATATACATGACGAGCATGACAACGAACACACTCATCCAGGTGAAGAGTATTACTGCAGATGTGTAACCTCTGATTTTAAAACTATCTGGTTTAGAGATTACGAGGATGATAAAGAACATCCTCAAGACCGCATACTCGAACTGCTTGAATATGAAGTCACCTGCATACGAGTATGGAATCCATACAGTAAAGATGAGGTTCAGTCACCTCCACACGCATTCTACATATTCATTGATAAACCACTGAAGAAAGGTAAAAACAATGGTTAAAGACCACTTGGGAAATGAGTTTAAAGGTGTTAGAGAGATGTATCTCCATTATGGTCTGAATGAGAGCCTCTACTATCAGCGTAAACGTCAGGGAATGTCATTGGAAAAAATCTTATCCACTCCAAGACGAATCCAGAAGAACAGCTGTCTTGATGACACTCTAATTTATAAGAGACATCAGGTCTCCAAAATGAGATGCCAACAGAGAGCTGTCAAACTAAAAGCTGAGACAGCTTATAAATTGGAGTGTGGAACTGTAACTGTCAGGGAATATTGGAG
>NZ_CACVSS010000133.1:0-3897 GCF_902756765.1 uncultured Succinivibrio sp.
CAATCCATACATAAATGCGGTATCCAGTAACGTAATGCCGTCGTTCAATGCCGCTTTAACAACTGCCTCGCCGTCCGAATCTTTCAGGCCGTCAAATAAATTATGGCCGCCGACCTTGTTGGTCCCCAGACCCAAGGGGCCGCTGACAACCTCGCTCTTACCAATTTTAACTGAGTTATTCAAAGTCAATTCCTCCTTACATATCAATAATGCTCTGCCATAAAAATAGGGCTGAAATTAAAATATTTCAACCCAAGTGTCTATTTTTCGATAATTGATTATTCGTCGTAAGGCCCTTTGCCGAGGTAGGCGTTAATCATCCAAATATTCTTATCAATGTCTTCTTTAAAGCCATTCAGCATATCTTGAGTTGGAAAATCTTTTTCCTCGTCAGTGACCTCGATGCCCTTTTGATATTGATCACGCAAATACCTGAATTGATCAACCAGCCGCTGCATGAAGTCACGCATGGTTAATTGATCCCAGGTAACCTTTTCGTCCGGTAAGCCGGTGTTATCAATGAATTCGTGAGTGGTTGCGAACGGCGAACCGTTGATTGCGATCAGTCGCTCGGCAACGTTATCCAATTGATCAGCTAATTGATCACTATAATCATCCATCAGCGGGTGCAGGCGAAAGAAGTTCTCACCCCGCATGTACCAGTGGGTTTGTTGGATGTTGGTCTGCAGCTGGCTGAGATCTGCGACTAATTGATTCAATTGTGCGCGTGTCTTTGGAAAATCGTACTTGTCTGCCATCAGATTACCTCCCAGAATAATTTTGAATTCGCTTACACAGTCAGTGTACTCGATTCTGGGAGACGGTCGCAAGGAAGTTGCCTTTTAGTTTTCGAAAGGCTTAGTGGTCTTTTGGTCCACTGACAGTCGGTGCCTGTGGTTGGTCAGGCTCCGTCGTTTCCGGAGATTCTTCCAGTTTGGAATCTTGCTCTTGTCAATCTTCTGTAAAGCTCCTGCCTTAGCCAGACGTGGTACATAGTAGCTGGTCATCATCACAGCATCAAAGCCTGATTTACCTGATAATAGACGAGCCTCTACCATCTCGTTACTGTCAAACAGTGCATAGTTAGTCTTAAGACCTGTTGCTTTTTCAAAGTCTGCAACTGTTGTTTCACCAATATAATCACTCCAGTTCCAGACATTGACGTCATAGTCAGCATTTGAAGCGGTTGCTGCAGATAGAAAAGCCAAACCTACAACAGTCTTAGAAAAATTCTTCATGTGCAATTACCTTTAAAAAATGAAGAAAAAATTAACGTTCAATGTTTCTGCATTATAGATAGAACTGAGCTGATTACAATAAAAAAATTCACTTTATTGTATTTAATTTTGTATTTTCAAAAATATCCTTTTAAATCAATTCGTTTTAAGATTTTTGTAAATTTACTGAAAAAATACTCTGTAAAAAAATGATGCAAAAAAATAATGCACAGAATCTCAAAATAACATTAAAAAATTACAAGATCCTTTTGATATTCATTGAGTTTCTCTTACAATAGGGTAGTAAGGAGATGAAAAATGGGAGTAATTATTACACTTTGCAATCCAAAGGGAGGAACAGCAAAAACCTCTACAGCAGTAAACCTCTGCTGTGGTCTTAAGGCTGTGAATAAAAAAGTTCTGCTGGTTGATTTTGACCCTCAGCGTTCTGCAAGTGTAGCTCTTGGTTATGAATACTTCGATTCAGAAAGTAATATCAGTTCTTCGGTTCTGGACGGGGTTCCTATTGAAGACTGTATTGTTCCTTATGCCAAGGGAGGCTTTGATCTGTCTTTGGCCAGTGATGATCTGATTGCAGTACCTGCCGCCTTAAGAGAAAGACTGAATGCCCATGAAGTTTTAGCTGATGCTCTGGCTCCGGTTAAGGACAAGTACGATTTTATTGTGGTGGATACACCGGCCACATTAAATATGATCACTATTATTGCAATCTGTGCCTCCGATTATCTGATTATTCCTGTCTCCTGTGATATTTTTTCTGTGGATTCCATGATGGGCCTTATCAAAAAGTTTCATGAATTAAAGGAAAACGGTCTGACCCACTGTAATATTCTTGGTATCCTGAGAACCATGTATGACAAGCTGCTGCCTCTAGCTTCAACTATCTCCGCCGAACTTGAAAACTCATTCAGCGATATGCTGTTTAAAACCAAGATAACCTATAATCCAAGAATATCTGAATCGTCTTCTGCCGCAGTCCCAGTACTGCTTTATGACAGAACTTCTCTGGGCTCTCAGGAGTATCTTTCCTTTACAGGAGAAGTTTTAAAAAAGATTCGTCATCTGGAAGGTTAGAGTTAATATTAATAATTTGGGTCTAACTATAATTTAATCTTTCTTCAGGTGGCAAGTATTTGCCATTTATCTTATATTTTTGCCCAGAATAGCTGCCAGTCATGTATTGAGCATTGGCTTCATCTTATAATTTCTGATTTAACTGTTTAATCTACAAGGTATTTTATTGTCGTTATTTTATATTTAATCTGGCATATAAATTGCTATGGTTTTCTCATAATAATCACCTTGAGAGAATAGCTATGGCACTATATATTCAGACTAATACCTCCTCTATAAATGCACAGAGAGACCTCAATCATGTAAATCGTGTCAATAATAACGTTACCCAGAGACTTGCTTCAGGTTTACGTATCAATTCAGCTGCGGATGATCCTGCAAATCTGCAGGTAAGTAACCGTATGACCTCTCAGATAAACGGTCTTAAACAGGGCAACAGAAATACCAGTGACGGTCAGGCTCTTATAAATACAGCTGAAGGCGCATTATGTGAGGAATTAAGTATTCTTCAGCGAATTCGTGTCTTAGCTCTTCAGAGTGCAAATGGAACCTATACTCAGCTGGATCGTGACTCCATGCAGCAGGAAGTGAACTCTATCTGTAAGGAGATCACCAGAATAGCCTACAGTACAACTTATGGCGGAGCTCAGATTCTAAATGGAACCAATAACGGACTTATAAATCAGGAGGGTAATCTTAGAATTCATGTTGGCGCTCAGGCGAACTGTGTCGTTGATATTAAGCTGGATATTGCTTTTTCAATGTCGGCTCTGCATGCCTATATAGGCGGACTTACTGATGGTGGTTATGATTCTGAGAATCAGTCTTTTGATATCTCTTCAAGAGAAAATGCAGAAAAGGTAATTGCAGGAGTTGATGATTACATAAATTATATCGATTCAAAAAGATCAGAACTTGGTGCTATTTCAAACAGATTCGATTCAACTTTGAGAAATCAGGATAATATTCATGAGAATCAGAGTTTCTCCAGATCACAGATACGTGACAGTGATTATGCCGAGGAGTCGTCAAGATATATTCAGAATAACATTATGACCAATGCCTCTACACAGATGCTGGTTCAGGCAAATGCAAGACCAGAGATTGTGGCAGCACTACTGTCGTGATGAAAAAATAGGTTAAAATATTGTTGTAAGAGCTTTGTTTATTTTTCAATGTATTATCTATCTGCCTGAGCTTTGCGTAATAACTGCTTGAGAGTAGAGAAATAAACGACTTCTACTCCACAATCTTCCATTGTGAAATTGCTTTGTCATCTGCATTAATAACTACAGCAATTCTTATGAGTTCTTTTGGATTAAGGATTTCTCTTACTTTAATTTGCTGAGTAAGGATAATATCCTGTAAAAACTCGCAAATTACCAATTTTTCTGCTTGCTTTTCAAATGTTAAGATTCATTTGGTTTTCAAAAAACATGAGTCGTTTTCAACATAATTGTATATGGAAAGATTGTGCTATAATCATCCATCTTTTCTGTTTCACAAATTTTCGAGAAAAAAGTAACTTATGACCAAAGATAGAATTATCCCTGATAAATCAAGAAGAGCTCCTAAAAGAGATATT
>NZ_CACVSS010000134.1:0-6169 GCF_902756765.1 uncultured Succinivibrio sp.
GCCTGATTCAGCTTATATTCCATGGTTCTGTAGCAAAGCAGTGAGAGATAGCAAATCATCACATAACCTTTGATATGGGCAGGAGAGTAAACATACATCGGTCTTAGACGGATATTGGTCTTAAGGATTCTGAAACACTCTTCTATCTTTACAAGCTGGTGATAAGCAGAGGCAATCTGCTCTCCCTTAAGCTCTGACATATTATCTTTTGGGGTCTTGTGGTAGACCATAGCTGCATAACCGCATTCAGCCTTGCGTTTTTCATACAGTTCCTGATTAAAGGATACAGCTTTGCTTCCTGAGGAATCTTTAATCTGAACCATCTGCTGCCAGGACTTTTTCTTAGAATAAATCCTCTGATTATTTTCCACCGCCTTCAGAGCTTCCTGTCGGTCCTTTTCCAGAATGAGTAAATCACGCTCCTGTCTTTCTTTAGAGAAGTTGACTACCAGTGTACATGGCACTTTTACGGTCTTTTTATTGTCTTCCTTTATAAAGTTTTCTATAACCTTATAGCGATAATTCTCAAACTGGCAGTTTCCCAGAGTCTGATATCCATCCTGATTTAACATCTGCTGACGTATTTCTTCAGGGAGATTGGAGATTTTCTGGGCAACCAGAAAGCCATACCCATGCTCCAGCAGCATCTGCAGATTCTCTGCTGAATTTAGTCCTCTGTCTGCCACCAGTACGGTATCTTCAATATGATATTTCTCCTTTATTTTTTCTATTGACTGCTTCATGGTGGTAAATTCAGAGCTGCAGCCGGCATAGATTTCATAATCCACAGGAAAGCCAAGCTCATCTATAACCAGTGCTATGGAGATTAGAGGCAAATCAAAACGATGCTCCTTGGAAAGACCTCTCATTCTGAGGAAAAGGTACTGTCTGAGCTCGTAAATTAAATCATTGGGGAAGTTCTCAAGGACCAGTCTTCCCTTGTCATCGAATAACTTGAACGGATCACATGCTTCCAGTGACATTAAACTTTCATCATATTCGTCGAGATAATCCTCAAGCTCATTTAATTGAGGCAGGTTATGTTTCTTTAGGTATTCATTGATAATTTTAAATATCTCTTCCAGATTTGAATGGTCGATGTATTTCTTTTCCTCATCAGTAAGCGGTGCTTCAAAGTAAGCATTGGTTACATCATAAAAAACCATGCTCAGCTTTCTGTTTGTAATCTCCTCAACTCTCTGATTCAGATGTTTTATGATTTTTTTTATCGTAGGCGTAAGCTATGGATGAAGGATTGATGAGCTTGAATGCTGACAGGTAGAATACAGCATCGTTAATATTGAACTCACATTCAGAATAATGCTCCTGCAGATAGTTAAGACGATAGTCCAGCTTTAAATCATTATTCCAGACGGCTCTTACCGGCTCCATGCCATAACACAGTAAAGGAGCTGCATTGGATAAGTAATCAGGCTCAATAACCCTGTCCAGAGATGCCACCATGGCATTCAGTTTTTCTTCCTTAAGCTCTTCATTACGCTTGCGGGGCTCCTCGTACTGAGCCTTCAGCTTTTCAAGGAAATTCGGATCTTTAGCCTCAAGTAAATCATAGCGACCAACCTTCTGAACGTGTCTGGTTTTGGTCTTACCATTCTCACGATATGACTCATTGATATAAACGTATTTGTATTTGCCGTTGGAAATGATGTTGATGTACATGGCGCTACCCTGAAAAAAAGACACAGGGATATTATACCATGATATATATGTTACAGTATATTACTTTATACAAATATGTGAATCAGGTCAAAAATAAAGCCCCATAAGGGACAGCTACGGTATGTTCACCGATTTTAAGCTGGACAACTTTTTTGCTTCTTCAAATCTTGCCAACACTCTGCGCTTTAACTATGGGCAGCTTAAGAATGATGATGAGTACAACCTTTATGAGGACAAGTCCTATTTCATCACCACCCTTGACGGCTCGGTATCCTTTGATATCAACAAGTTCTTTAATATCAGCAACAGCTACAGTATGCAGATAGCCTCAACCTCCCTTGACCCTTCCGACAGATTCACCCCCCTGCGGTGCCTATGGAGTCAAAGCCTTTGCTTCTAATACCGCCTCCGCTGATAACGGTATCTTTGATGATTTGAAGTTCACCTATAAGGTTAAGAGCTATCCGACCTTCAATATCTATACAGACTTCATGCAGGCTCATGCCAGAAACCATGAGAATAAAAAGAAGGAGAGCTTCTATGCCGTAGGCGTGGGAGGAGAATTCGTTTATCACGGCTTCTATGTCAATGCTTCTCTGAACAAGGCTGTGGGTTCCAACCGCGAGTATGCACAGGACAGTGTAAAGCTGCTGATGAAATTCGGTTATTACATGGTTTAAAAAGATTAAAAGAAAAGTTTCAGTTTTTAAGATTAAAGATAATTATGAATAAGCTAATTAAACTTCTGCCTGTATTTACAGGTATGCTCCTAGGCTGTGCCTATGCTTCAGATATACTGCCCGGCGGTGCCAGAATCCTTACCGGCGATGCCACTATCATCAATAAAGACAAGACCCAGGTGATTTTCTCGCTCTCAGAGCGTAATGTCATCTCCTGGGAGGATTTCTCTGTGGGCTCAGAGAATCGTGTCCTCTTTGACAATCATCAGTATCTGAATCTGGTGCATGGCTCTAAGGCTTCGGTAATCGACGGTTACATCGGCTTTTCGGCAAACGGCAATTCAGCCTTTTATCTGGTTAATCCCAATGGCATCACCCTTGGGAGAAACAGTGAGATTCATGCCGCCAGGATTGCACTATCCACCTCTAAAATCAGTGAGAAAACCGTAAGTGATTTCATTGACTCAGGAGAGCTTAACCTTTCCTATAAGGGCATGGGTAAAATCAGGCTCATAGGAAAAATCAGTACCGGCAATCTGCGAGTTGACGGCTCACAGATTATTATTCGTGATATTGAGGATATCTCCAGAGATGATCTTAACTCAAAGGCAAAGGCTCTGACCAACACTGACGGAGATAACCTTGAAATCAGAAGCTCCACTAAAAGAATTGATATCGGCGGACGTAAGGAGCTTGATATTGAGAATACCTATAAGCTAAAAAAGGAGGATGGGCTGATTGACCATACCGGTGAGACCGCTCTGTCCACAAAAGAGGACTTTTCAAAAATAAGGGATAATACCTCCGGCAGCTACTTTGTGACCAATGATGTGGAGCTAGGGGAGATAAACCGTACTCTTGATGACAATAAGGGCTTTAACGGCAGTCTTGATGGTGCCTACAACACTGTAAGCTATACCTTAAAGTCAGACAGCAAAGCGCAGCAGGACTACGGGCTTTTCTCAAAACTGGACGGTGCCACGGTTGAAAATCTTAAGCTCAAAGACTCCTCTGTAAATATTGATACTAAAGCCTCTGAGGTTTATGCCGGTGCTCTTTGCGGCAGAATGAAGGACAGCAGGGTAGAGAATGTGGAAGTTGAGAACTTTGATATTCAGAATAAGTACAACTCTCCTGTAACCATCTATACCGGAGATCTTAGCGGTATGCTCGAAAAGGGCTATACCCAGAACAGCCTAAGCAATGTCTCTACCTCTTTTTCTGATAAGTCCTATGAGCGCTTTAACTCCTATGACTACTATGTCAGAGGCTCTCTTGCAGGTGTGAATGCCTCAGATACAAAACTCTCAGGCTATATGGGAAGGGACAGTAAGGATAAGCTCTCCTTTTTCGGCGATAACCGCTCATCAAAGAATTACTCTGAGGATTACTCAGATACTTCAGGTAGGTTCATAAAAAGAGGAGAGGGCTACTCAAATATCGGTTTCTATGCTCCCTTCTTTGTGGATGAGGATATTGAAATTGTCTACAGTAAGGATAATCCTCAGAGCTATGAGTATTCCTCCTTTACCGACAATCCACACTTTAAGACTGAAAACTATGTGAATGTGGCCTATGACTATGAGGGAAATATCTCAGAGCCGGCCCTGTATACTCATACCTACTCCTCAAAGACTGAGGGTACTGAGTTCTATTTTGTAAAGAACAATGAGGCCTCTTTAACAGTCCCTCATTATGTAAAGGTTATCGACCCTACCGTCAGAATCCCTGCTACTGAGGATATTTCCTATCACGGGGATAATCTTAAGCTTTATGAGCAGCCTCGCTATGTAGATATCTCTGATGCCGAGCCTCAGTTTAAGGATGAGAAGTATGAGTGCAAGCGCTATAAAGCTACTCTAAGCTTTATGGACCGCGTGAAAATCAACAGAGAGATGATTTCTCCAAGACTTATTGCCTCTCTGCATCTGGATAATGAACCTTCAGAAAGAGCAAAAACCTACGCCTATAAGAGATCTGAAAAGGAAAAGACTTCGTAGATTTGTACTGCTTTTAGTTTAGGCTAGGCCCACATTTTGGGGAAGCCCCACATTATTAAGTATTATCTAATCTTTGGATCAGAAGCGATGTTATAAGAAGGTTGGGCTCCAGGTATGTAATGTACTGGGGCCATTAATCCTCCGATCTAATTACTTATGGGGCATAAGCCTGATTTATACCAAAGTAGTAGCTGTTAGAATTAAACGAGATCCTTATAATTTTCAATTGGTGATCCTATTTAGTTGTTTCTCAAAATGTGCTTATATTGTAATTAACGAAATATCTTATCAGCTGTATTTTATTTCTTTTTTTGATAATAAGTTTTTACAATAATTAACGGTTTTGAATATGAGTTGATGTGATATGTCTGTTATGAATTTGTGTATAATTGTCTGTGCTGACAGGTTCTCCTGCTTTACTCTCTATGAAAAAGTAAATATTTTCAATAAAATTCTGCATACAGCGTCATCATCTGCGTTATTGGTTCCTTAATGCTTCATCTTTAATAAGAATTTTTTCTACACCTCTTAACTTAACTTTAGTGCATCCATGATGCATCATTAAATTATTTTCTTTTAGATATTTTTATATATTAGTTGCATTTGAATATATAAAATTATATATAATGTAAGTATATGTAATAATTTATTTACATTGGAAGTAAAAATGGATCACGACGACTCTGTAAAAATTTTTTCAAAAAGACTGAAGAATGCTCGTCTATTAAAGGGGTTTTCTGCTTTGCAGGTGGCTGACAACCTTCATATTACCAGACAGGCATATTCAAAATACGAGAACGGTAAGTCATTCCCTAATTCAAAAATACTTATTGACCTTCATAGAATCTTAGATGTTTCTATAGATTATCTTTTTCGTAAAACCTCTTTTGAGAAACTTGATTTTGATTTCAGAAAGAAGACAAAGTTGACTAAATCTCGACAGGAGCAGATTGAGCTTGAGGTTTTTGATCTTCTTGAGAAAAGAATTGAAATTGAGGATTTATTGAATGTTAAGGTTGTATCTGATTTAGAACTGCTGTCATCTCATCTTGAGCCTATCAAATCATCACAGGAGATTTCATTGCTGGCTTCAGCATTGAGAACTCAGTGGGGATTAGGAAATGAGCCTATAAAAAATGTCAGCACTCTATTTGAAAACCACGGAATTATAACTGTCAGAATTTCTGATGATATAATGGTTTTGATGGGGCATCTTCAAAAATTAAAGAATACGGTAATCGTCCTGTTGTTATTGTAAACAAAAATACTATTACCGAAAGGCAGCGTTTCACAGCTGTTCATGAATTAGCTCATCTGTATCTGAAATTTACTGATCTTGAAAGTCGGGAAATAGAGTCTTTATGTAATACTTTTGCTAATGAGTTTTTACTGCCATCACCTAAATTAAATGAAATCTTTGTACCTAATGGGCCTATATATGTAAAGGAAATACAGGCTCTTCAAGCTGAATATGGCCTTTCTTTTGATGCTATCGTATATAGATTGAATTCATCAAAAATAATCTCAGACAGTTCTCTTAAGAGATATTTTATTAGAAAAAATACCAATCCTAAGCTAAAGAACATCTCTGAGAAAAGTTTATTTTCAGAAAACAGTTCATTTAAATATGAAAGCTTAGTATTCAAAGCCTTAAATGAGGACGTAATAACCTCCAGTCAAGCTGCTCAATACCTAAATGTGTCTATAGAAGAACTTGGTGAGTTGGGGGCTGTGTACTAAATGCGAATTGCTATCAGTGATGCAAACATAGCAATCGATCTCTTTAATATTGGTGCTATTGATATTTTT
>NZ_CACVSS010000135.1:0-3749 GCF_902756765.1 uncultured Succinivibrio sp.
TGAGCCTCAGAGATGAGGTAGTTACGACTCGTATACAAGAGTATAGCAGTCCATTCTTAGTTACAGAGAGCCTCGAAATGGGGTAATTACGAACCTAAGCTTGCACCTATTTTTGATTTCAGGTTTGTTATGGGATTACTGAATATCCTATAAGAATATCTGTTGTGAATTGCAGGAAAGGTGTATAGAGAAAAGGCTTTATAAAAGGATAGTCTATTTCTTTAATCGTCTTTTACCCCATTTATCATGGGGCTAAGTGATGTGATTGGACTTATAAGACAGGTCTTTAACAGAATAGATAAAAATACTTCCCTGTTGAAGGGATTAGGTGTTTCAGCAGTATGGCTATGATCTGATTCTTTCTTTTTAATTTGTCACCTCTTCCTGCGTAAAATCAGCATCAACCTCTTCTCTTTCGTTACTGAGATCAATAGTACGAGCAGATGGAGATGCATTTAGTAATTTTGAGATAAGATCATATGCTTCCTCACTGTTAGCCTTGCTGTATTCTTGATTAAAGTCTTTTGTAAGCTCCTGCAGTCTGGTTATATTATGAGCCCTTTCATGATCTATAGTTCTTAATTCCTCTTCTGTACGTTCTTTAAGCATTCTTATGCTGCTGTCTGCTTTCATCTGTATTTCTTTTCGCAAATCATTCTGAATCTTTATAAAATCTTTAAGCTCTGCCAGTTTTCCTGCATCGTTCTTTTCATTATTGTTAACAACATTGTTATCTAACATAATAAAACTCCATTTCCCAATAAATAAAAAACTAATAAAACATCTAAAGGTAAAGGCCGGATATATAATCAGTTGAAATAAAAAATAAGATCGAAGGATAGTAGCCCTTAACAGGGCTTTGTATTTTGTTTATTAGCAATTTCAGAGATTGCCTGTTTATAAAGGTTATAGTTACCTGTGGCTTTTGCTTTTTCAGCCAGTTCTACCAGAGCATTAAGGGATAGTTTACGAAGTTCCTGAGTATTACGCTCTTTTAGAAGCTCAGTCTCCATTTCCTTCTGTTCTTTACTGCATTCAATGTCTCTTTGAGCGTTTATTTCTGCTCTTCTGGTCTTTTGTCTTTCGCTTTCTGTAGAACAGGATTTTCCAATTGCATAAGAGGTTGCGGCGATAGCGACACCGGCAGCAATAGCAACTGGTGCAGAAATAACAGTAGTAGCTGCAGCTAAAGGATAAAGTAAAAACTGTAACATAGTAGGCTCTCCCATCTGTTAATTTAAGATACTTACTAAATAGCAAATGAAATGCCAACTTGTTTACTGATTGTTTTAAAAGATATTTGTTATTTTTAGGCTATAGATAAAATTATATTTTTATATAATGATTTATATATTTAGAGAAATATTTAATGAGGTCATTTTAAATTAGTAAGCAGATGTTCTAATTTACTTACAAGAATGAAGATAGATTGTACAACCTTTTTTAAATCCAAAAACAGAAAGGTGCGATGACAAAGAAGATAAGAAACAACAGCATCGCAATCTTTCCTCTGTTTTTATACTCGTCCTCGCTATCAAGATTGATAACCATATTTATAGGTATTGCGCTGAGCAGAACCCATAAACCAAAGCGAGGGACAATCCATAAGAGTATATCTATATTGCTGTACATTCCTTATTCCACTTCTCGATTTTTATCTCAGGTAAAAACTGTATATGAGCACAATTCCCATTTCTAAAACGTATCAGAAGATGCAGCAGCGTAATCATGATGCTCAGAAACACTTCTATCATACTGAACGTCTTTTTTAGCTATACCTGATTCCTCATATATAAGCCTTTTAACAAGCTATCTTAATTGTAGGTTGTCTAAACTTAGATTTATAGCAAACGTTAAACTAAATCAAATCACATATCAGAATCCGGAATGATGATTATTTATATTTAGGACAAGAGCAGACAGAAAATCCCGCCATTTCAGATCTGCTTTTTTCATAAAGAGGAGTAACTATGAAGGTATTCAGGATTGCTTGTATAGCCTTATTAGCTGTTTCTACCGCGTCATTTGGAGGTAACCTCAGCAGCTGTTCTTTCAATGGCATTCCTTTGTATGGCAAAGTTAAAGTGGTTGATGCATTTGCTGATATTAAAGTAGAGGTTGTTAATGCATTCTCAGATCTCGATGTACAAACTGTAGATGCCTTTGCTGATAGCTGCGGTAAATGGCAGTTTGTCGATGCGTTCCCAGATTTCAAGGTGCAGTTCGTTAATGCATTTGGCGACATAAAAATACGTTTTGTGGACGCCTTTCCCGGTATTAAATAGCTTTGGATAAAGAATAAGTTAATTCAATCGAATAAATAACGCATAAGGAGAATTGGGTATGAACAAGGCTAAAGATTTAGTTTTCTTCTCTGGACTGTCTTCACAGAGAAATCGTCTTATTGCTGAAGAAAAAAGACAAAAGGCTATGCAGGACTTAAAAGAGTCAACTAAGCCTTTCCGTAAGCATCCGATTGCAACAACCATGGGTATTTTATGGCTGTGTGTTTTTACTTATGCCATCTGCAGTGTGTGGCAGGAAGAATGGATTATCATTGCTTTTGTCGCAGGTTTCTGGCTGATGATCCTGTTTATGGGAATCGGATATTGTGAGACTCTATATGATCTGACTCAGGATAATTCGGAAAAGACTGAACCAGAGGAAATTACTGTTCATATAACTGTCGAGGTCCGAAATGTTACAAAGTATCTGCAGAATTTAATCACTAAAGACTGATTGTTTTATTCCGGATTCTGATATCATTCCTCATAAAAAAAACGTTACTTATGCCTAAAACGAGATACTGGTATATTTCGTCTCTTAATATCAAGTCTAAAATCAGAAGGAGCGTACCGGAATTTCTCTTTTTAGGATAAAACCATGGCAGCAAACGTCAAACAGAGCTTAGCATCCCCTTCTGAAAAGTTAATTGCTTTATATTCCCTTCTTCTCTTTGCCAGATACCCACTAAGCCTAACCTACATATCAGAGCAGCTGCAGTGCTCAAAACAGTCCGTATTAAGACTTATCGAAAGAATTGAGTCATCCGGTTATGGCAACATCACTAGACAGAAGAAAGGCCGAGAGACGGTTTATATCCTTTCAAAGCCACGAAATCTACCTAAGATCAGCGTTAATTCTGAAGGATTGTATCAGCTAGCCTTATGCAAGAACTTCCTGGTAAAAATGCTACCCCACAAGATGAAGCTCAACATTGATGCGGTCATTCAGGAAACCTCTGCCTACCTGTCTGATGATCCTATTACAGAGGACTTCCTGTCTGTTGGTGATGTTTATACCAAGGGCAGTGTTGACCACACTCCTTATCAGCCAATTCTCGATACCATTATTGAAGCAATACGTAAGCACAAGGTTTGCAGAATCACCTATTCACCAACAGCAGATAATGTGGATAAGGTGTATTTCCTGGCTCCACACAGAATTACCGCTTTCCATGACAATCTTTATGTAGTAGGCCGACTTGTTAAAGAGGATGGTGTTGCTGAACCAGTCAACGATCACAACAACACGTTCCTGCTGTATCGATTTAAGCAGGCAGATATTACTCATAGGAACACTGATCTTGCTCCTCTGGTTGCAGATCAGAGTGAAGGTGCATTTGGCTGGTTTAATTCAGGTGACGTATTTGAAGCAAAAATCCTGTTTAAGAAAGAAGTCGCAGGCTATGTTACCTCAAGGACCTGGAGCAATCAGCAGGCCATTGAATATCTTCCTAATGGAGATTT
>NZ_CACVSS010000136.1:0-3703 GCF_902756765.1 uncultured Succinivibrio sp.
GTAATCACCGGCATTTTTCCACACAATAACTCTTTCAGTTAACCAGTGTGCTGATGCATAATCAACCTTCAGACCTGCACTGCTTCCCATTTCTTCAAAAGCTTCTTTGGTTGTTGCATATGATCCTGTCTTTTTAGCAGAGAGCGTAATAGAGTGATCATCACCAGTCCAAACCAGTTTCTGGTCACCCTGCAACTTATTCTTATCAGCATCTCTTACAATAACGCCCATACATCCGTCAGCGTTATCATTATTTATAGTAAGTTTCCAATACGGACCGTAATCATTCTTGCCTTCCGGAGTTACTGATTGATCATCCCAGCTGGCATTTACCTGAGTTGTTGCAGCACAACCTTGATCCCACAAATGTAAACTGAAACCGCTTGGATCTTTTGACCCCTGACTGCCATATTCCGGGTCAAGCCACTGAACCATCAAATACCCTGCTTCCGACTGCACAACATCTTCTTCAGGAGTTGGCAAATATATGGTTTTAACAGCATACTTAGAAGGAGCTGCAGGATCAAACGATGATGAAGATGAACTCGAAGAGCCACCGCAAGCGCTTAAAGACACTGCCACAAAGCAAGGCATTGTCCAAAGAGCTAGTTTGCTAATTTTTGTTTGCATATGATAACTATCCTATAAGAAAACAAGAAAGATAATAAAAAATAACCTACGATAATTACGTTCTGCAGATGTTTATATAACAGTTGATCCAAGCAACAAATAAATTCTGCGCCTCAACTTCAAACCATAAAAATCAAAATAAACACCCTAAATGAATACGTTAAGTGATAATGTCATACATTGCGCACAAATAATTAAACAAATAAGAATACAACAAAAGCTCACTTGCAAAATAATAACTTAATTATTTTTATCGTCCGGGTATCATTTAGATTTTCAAAGTTTTATGACAGAACATAAGAATCGTAGGATAATCTACTACACTGCTGATATAAGTCACAATTTATTATTGATTTTTTAGTATTAGGTCTAAAATCCCAGCTTAGACCTTCTTAAAATTCCAAGGCATAGCCTTTTCAAGAATTGCATTTCTCTCTTCAGGTTGAATACCCGGATCTGTCAATTTTTCTCGATGCAATCCAATATACCTGAACAGGTATGCAAGGTATTCTCCCAGATGCACTCCGTGCTTTTTACAGGTTTCATGGAATGATGAGAATACGGCTGTAGACTTTGCTCCTTCAACTGAAGCAAATCCACTGGCGGTTGAATGCCTTAACACTGCAAAGTCTCGTATGGATCTCTCTGCGTCAGAGTTATCCAGAGGAATATCTCCATCCTCCATGATTCTGGTGAATTTTTCCCACTGGTTATATGCGTACTTAACAGCTTTTATAAACTTGGCTGTATATACCTCCGATGGATTTTTACATTTCTGCATCTTCTTGTAGCATTCATCAACCAGTTTCTTAATTTCGTCGAATTTTTCTCTTACCTCTCCCTCTTTTCTTATTTTTGTTCGTTCTTCAGAGGTTTTGCATTCCTTGTCCCTGTGAAAGATGAATTTCAGAAGATTAATTATCTGCTCCGAAATTTTGTAATCTTCACTGTCTGCTTTTCTGTGATTCTCATGCACGTCATAGACTTCCCAGAAATATCTGCGAAGATGAACCATGCAACCTACCAGAACTGCGTAGAAGTTTTCTTTATCATCCTTTAACCATTCCACATCGTACCAGCCGTCTGTTGAAATCACGATATCGTTGCCATCGTTATCGACCCAGTTCCTGCCGTCAAAATGATTATGCAGAATTGCAAACGGAACTGTCTGCGATCTGGTGTTCGCATAGTGATAGAAACATCCGGTTGCTGATGTAAACACTATCATGTACTGGCGGTTGTTCTTTTCTGCCTGACAATGAATAAAGGTCTCATCAAGATGTATTACCTTGTTATCCAGCACTTTGCTAATCAAATATTGATAAGCAGGCTCTATCCAGTCTGACGCAAAAATAAAATATCTTGCAAGCTGCTGCCTTGTTATACTGAACCCGAGCGAATCACTGACATCCTGTGCTATCCTGTTCATCGGTATTCGATTCATCATCCTTGATTCAATCATCTCTGACATAAAATCGAAACCTACAACTGTCTTTGGAAGAAAATCCTTTTCCGGATTTAATCCGACAATTGTTGCGGCAGGAGTATTTCTATTTGCTGAATCCTGTTCGGCAATACGTTCTGCTTCAGCATCCGGTGCTGATTCATGTTCCCGGATTTCTTCATATAAAGGAACGTATTTTGTAACCTTAACCTTTGTTGTATAGGTTATTACCCTGCTGTCGGAACATTCTTTCCAACCTTTGAAAACATACTTTTTCCCGTCCCTTTCTATCTGCTGAGGAACTTTTGCTGTTGCTTCCTCTCTGGTTGATGCTCCTAGAACGTTTCCGTTTACATCAAGAAAATCTGTCCGTTCAATATCGCAACAGTCCAGCTTTGTCTTATTACTCTGTCTTTCTCTTGTCTTGCTGTTTTTTCTTTTACTCTGCGGTTTTTCAGTCGTCTCCTGAGGCGCCGGTTGTTCCTTTTGCTCTCTTCCTCCCTGAAACACAAGCCGCCTTAATGCATCCAAATCTACATTCTTCGAATGAAGAAGAGTCCTCAAAGACTTTATCAGCTCCTGGAATTGTAATATCTGCTGATTTTTCTGCCCCTGATTTTCTAAAAGTTCCTGATTTGACTTTGTCAGATTTTCTATCGTTTGTGTTTGTTGCTCTATCGTCTGGGTTTGCTGCTCTATCGTCTGTTTTAGCGAATCTATAGATACCTTTAAATTATCTGTCTGACTTGCAGTAAGTTCAAAAAGCATATTGAAGGTCGCAATCAGAAGATTAACAAGAAGAGATACCGATTCTGGCAGTGTGGATAATTCTCCATTTAACTGCTCTACTACAGAATCAAATTGAGCTTTAATCTCTTCCTTTGACATCGTCAACCCTTGATATTGCTGATATTATGCTATGTAAGTATTATACCAAACACTTTTTTTCGGGCTTTTAAACTCCTGTTTTTACTAACACTGACTCTCTAAAAGATCCGTATATGCCTGTATATTGCTCATATGGATCCCTGACGTGAAAAAATGACAAAACTGCCATCAAAGAAAAAACATCGCCGTAGAACGCTTGCCAGAGGCAATTTACGACATACCTTCAAAAAAATATTTTTACTCCGGAATGTGATGTATATCTCGCAAAATTTACATGCGAAAATTGAGTGAAATCGACCATCTTTTAGATGGTATAATTCCTCTCAGAACAGTGTAAAAATTAGGGTTTAAGACCTAATACCAAAATTTTAAACCGACACCCAAATCCCCCTGATTTTGCAATACCTAACAACAAATTTAAAAACAAATGTGATACAAGGATCAAATTGACAAAATAACTTGTGAGATAAGGATCACATTAATTAAAACCCGATTGATTATTCGAACACGATGATTTTTAATGGTGCTAGATTGTTTTTTTAGGTTGGTTTATGGGTTTAGATTTCTTTTCGGATGCGGGTTCGCTGTTCAGTATGAACGCACTTAAAGACTCCTGGAATAATTTTAAGTCCAAGAATCAGTTCTCCTCATCCCAATTAAAATTCAAAGAATTAGCCGATTATGAGTCTGTTCCTGATAATGAACTTTCTCTTGATGGAAGATATTGGAAGAAAAAATATA
>NZ_CACVSS010000137.1:0-3694 GCF_902756765.1 uncultured Succinivibrio sp.
AAACACTTTGATCAGATTCACGAAGCTATTGGTTACTTTGACGATCACCTGTTTGCTACAAGTCAGGGCATTGAGCTTATCAATAATAAACATAAGTTTGTTTTAAATAAGCCTTTAAAGAAAGAATATAAGGATTTACCGGTGTTTGTCATAGGTGCAGGACCATCCTTGGATCACGATATTCCTTTTTTAAGAAAATATCAGGATAAGGCGATTGTTATCGCCTGTGGTACTGCAATCGATTCTCTGTATCACGCAGGAATTAAACCTGATTTTTATGTAAATCTTGAAAGAACCTTTAATATTGGCGATTCAACTCTTGGAGTTATTCCCGATCAGAAGTTTCTTCAGGATATCATTATTGTTGCCTCTGATACCTGTCATAGGAATACTCTAAAATACTTTAAGAACTCTGCTATCTTTGCCAAGAATGATGAACCGTTTTTCCCTTATTTAACCTCGTATTACCCAGAGCTTGAGAATATACAGGAGATCAAGCTGTCAAATCCTGTGGTGGGAAATGCGGGCCTTGCTTCTGCCATCTATTTTGGTTTTGAAAATATCTATTTATTTGGCGTTGATAACGGTAAAAAGCTTGGTACCAATCAGATGCACTCCTCCTTTACCACTCTTTATTCAAATAGAGGCGTGGTGGATAATGCAGGCCCTTATCAGATAGAGAAGGTTCTTCCTGGTAACTTTGGAGGACAGTGTGAAAGCAGCTATTTCTTTGCCATGTCGGGACATAATATAGGCTTCCTGCTGCAGATGGAGAAACTTAATAACGATAAGCTTACCTGTCATAACTGCTCGGATGGTATTTTTATGGAGAATACCATACCTACTCATTCTGAAGAGCTTGTAAAAGAGTTTTCTTGCAAGCAGGATATTGATAAGAAGAAGTTCTCTGAATATGTAATAGGGGAGAAGACTGTAGAACTGCACTTCCCTGAACATGCGTTCAGTAAGCTCTTTGATTCAGAGAAGTTTAATGAAATCTGCCGAAAATCGCTTCACATGCTTGATAAGCTGCCTGATAACAGAGTCGATTATCTGAAGGTGATGGTAAAGCTTTCGGAATATATTTCTGAGCTTACCAAATATCAGGAGACCTTCTATTATGGCTCTGTATTGAACGGTAGTATCCAGAACCTCTTTATTCTGGTTTCAAGAGCTCTTTATCACTGTGCGGATGAGACAAAGTGTATCGAGGCGGCTAACAGGATTATGAATCTGGTAAAGGACTTCCTAAATGAAGCTCAGGTGCTTTTCTCCTATCTTCCTGATTATGCAATGTGGGATCATAGAAAGTATTTTGAGAATGGTCTGGTAGGAATGGATACTTCTTACGGTAAGGCTCCTCCATTTCCTGGTAAGTTTGAGATTATCAGAAATCAGTTTGATGATCCGCTGAAAACATTTGTGAAGAAATATGAGTGAGGCTATTAGAGGAGTAAAAACTAAAAAAGATGTTTAACTTTATGGTTGAGCATCTGAGTTTAGCGTCAACAGATGCTCTACTTCGTATCTCATCATCAGAGTCTAGCATCAAATGATCCTTAACTCGGTGGGTGAAATCAGCTTCTGTAAGAGCCTTTTTGCGAAAACACTGGCTTATAGGCAGTAATCTGTCGTTTGCTCTTGGCTCCGTTAAATACGCAGGCTATCTGGAGAAGTTCTCTATCTCCAAGATTCTCAAGGCCATAGCCCTTTTCTATGATCTGATTTTCAGCCTCATCAAGTTTATTTTGCTCTTCACTTTCTTCTGTTGTGTACTTCAGTTCAAGCAGTACTCTGCGTTTTGGGAAGTTTACAAGAATGTCACTTCTTCCCTTAGAGTTATGCTGTTCTACTCTTACATCATGATCTTTTCCTAAAAGGTATACTTGTAGCAGAGCTCTTAGAACAGACTCGTCATTTACAGGATATTTATCATAGGATAAAGCCGCTAATACGCTGTTGAATAGGGTGATGATATCTTCAGCAGTGCCATGTTCAAGAACATACTTTTTGCCGTTGGCGTATGGAGAAACATTCTTTTCAAAGACACTTAGACTTAAAAGTGAAAATAAAGCTGATCTTACCTCACGATTCGCTGCGCCTAAGATAACATCCTCATTGCGATCTATTTCTGATTTTAAAGTCAGGTAGCCAGTCTGACACATCAGTACACTCTCATTGATGTCAATAAGGGAAGTTGGGTTCATAAAATCATTATAGGGAATTGAAATTTCTGAAGTTAGAAGCTTCTCTATATTAAGGTCATGAGATTCCATGTAGTTCATAAGAATAGATGGTAGACCACCGACGTCGTACCAGTAATCGCCAAACCTGACCGTTCTTTTCTCATATATATCCTGTAAAAAGCCATTAACAGAATATGTGGAGAATACTTTATTATTATTGAATTCATCAAAGCAGTAGCTGTCATAATGATCAGCCATTCTATCGATAATATTTTCTATTTCAGAATCTGTAACGCTTTCTGGTGCTTTGTTTTTCTCAAAAGCTACACCAAGTTTGAGATAATCTAAATAGAAGTGTTTTATCTCATCGCGAGTGAAACCTATCAGCTTAGAATAGGCACTATTGTAGCTTAAATCCTTAATATCAGAACCAACAGAGAAGATTGATACATCCTTGAGTCGGGTTACTCCTGTTACAGCAAGGAATCTAATCGCCTTTTTACCCTTTATCGCTCCATAAAAATCTCTGATACAGATCCTGAACTTCTCGTACAATTCTGGATTATTAATATTGGCTGTCAGCTGACGATCATATTCGTCAATAAGAAGAACGATCTGCATCTGATCCGGCATGACCGTAAAAATATTTCTAATCAGATTACCCGGCTCGTTGTCGTCAGTATAGTCTGTAATTTTGTTGAGTCTTGCGAAATCACGAAGTGGCTGACATAAACTTTTTTTAAATGCATCTAAATCTGTAGCAGAGTACTCAAGAAAACTTAAATGAAGTACAGGGGATTTATCCTGATCCCATTTATCGTAAATCCAGGTGTCTTTAAAAAAAGGTTCAACTCCTTTTTCAAAGAGAGTCCCTATGGTGTTAAGTGTAAGAGATTTACCAAAACGGCGAGGGCGTGAAAAGAATACTCTCTCATAATTATTTATCAGATTATATATATATTCTGTTTTATCTACGTAGATATATCTATCTCCAAAATTTTCTATATTCTCTGATACTGATATTCTTTTCATTGTCAAACCTCTGATCTGTATAAATCCATTATACAGGATTTGTTTTCTTGTTTATTTTTAAATCAATGAATTTACAGTGTAACGCTGTACTTCTTCAGTAGAATTCTTCGGCAGAACAAGTTTCAACTATATGATATTCCTTGATAAAAATATTATCAGACAGGATCTATAATAAGCTGTTTTATAACGTGTTAAATGTTGATGTTGCTATGAAATATACATTTGTTACTGCTAGCTAATAATGACCACAAATTGATATAAAATTCTGTCCCTTTCCATACCCTCTGCCATAATACTTTGTCCACCATCTAATAGCGATCTTAAATATTATCTAAAGAGGCTTTTGTAAGCTGATTTCTGGAATAAAAACAAAAGCTAATCTAAATTTAGGAAAGGAAGTTCTGAATTGAATTTCTGAGGGGGGGAGTCGTGCCAAAGTTTTGCCCACTTACACGACTCCCGTGTCAACCAATACC
>NZ_CACVSS010000138.1:0-6687 GCF_902756765.1 uncultured Succinivibrio sp.
GCAGATAAAGCACGTACCGCCTGCTGTGCCTTAGCATAAGCCTGAGCTGCCTGTAAGGTAGCCTGTCTCTGCTTCATTACTCTGTCTAAATCGTACTGATGCGTTTTCAATGCATTAACAGAGCGATCATACTCAGACAGAGCCTTATCTGCTTTTGAAAAAGATTTTGTAAGACTAGGTGCAACTGTTCCTGCAAGAGTTAATCCTAACTGGTATAACTTTTCTGCCATAATTATGTTCTCCTAGTCTTAGATTGGAGTTTTTTATTTATTTCGGTTGTAGTGTTTATGTACTGTTGCATTAGTTCGGCAACATCTGAAATAGGAAGCTCAAACAGTTCAAGAAAAGAAGTATGAAGTTCTTTTGAAAGAATAATCAGTCCTTTGGTGTACTGTTCGAGCCAGTTATTAAGATCACCTACACCAGTGATTGAGCGAAAAAAACGGATACTTTTCCGATAATTCCCAGATAATCTGGAATCAGTAATCCTTCAAAAAACTCAACTGGATGCTTGGTTTTCTGAGCAAGGAAGTAAAAAATAAAATCATCATCTGAAATAAGAGAAGAGGTTGCTGCATTCCTAATCAGCATGTTATTTCCATTTAAAGATTTGTAGCTCTTAATGGCATTTTTTAGTTCCTTACCTGTAAGTTCCTCAACATCAAGGTCGATACCGGTAAACTCTTTGCCTTCAAATTTATAAGGCTTGGTAAAATCAATATGCATCTTAATCCTCTTACATACCTAGCTGACTTCTAACGTCTGAAAGTAAATCAGTACCATTTACCTTGTAGATAAAGTTCAGCTTATCAAGCTCAATAACTTCCTTATCTGCAATCTCAATCTTCAGATAAGTGATTTCATATTCAGTGGTAGTGTCAGATGATGCACCAACCTCAAGAGAACCTAAACCAACGGTCTTAGTGATACCCTTGGTAATAATCTTTACCCCCTTAGGAACAAGCTCATTGGTTGCATTATCAAGGAACTGCTGAGAACCTCTGAAGGTAAGTTCAACACCACTCATATTTAGTAAAGTTAAAGCTTCTTCAGTAATAGAACGCCAATTGATAGTAGCGCTCATTGCCTGGAAATGACCTAGAACAGAAGTCTCAATCTCACCAGCAACACCTGCACCTGAAATGGTATCTGTCATATGAGCCAGCTCAGGTAAATCAACAGTAGCAATACCAACCTGATTTACGCCATCTTTGTAAACACGATAGTTAATAGTCTTATCCGGAGTTAAAGCATTTTCTGCCATTTTTGTAATCCTCTTAAACAGAAAATCCGTCTAAACAGACGGATTCAAAATCTTAGCCAAACAAGGTTGAATAGTATTCGGTATCAATTTCAAGATTGAATTCCATGTCTTCAGCTGGTGAAGGAGGAGTCATAAATACCTTGAAGTGATAAATACCATCCATCAGCTCAATGGTAGGATTATCTTCCTCGCGGAACAGACAACGGCCACCAAGTAACTGACCACGAGCAACTAACGAATTCAGCCACTGATTGATTGAATTTACTACAGTCTCTATCAGCCTGCGGTTACCTGGTTCGTCAACCTTCTGCCATGTAGTAAGAACTATGGTATTTCCTACCCACTGGAACATTCTTCTTACAGCAATCCATGCATCCTTTGGATCGGTTACACCTGGATAACAGCAGGTTCTGTTGCCCCAGATAGTCCAGCCTTTAGCGAAATTCAGTAAAGTTACAATACCCTGACCATTTAGGTAATTTGCTTCTTCATTACCGAATACAACCTCTGTACCGTCATCCAAGCATAGACCGGTAATTGACGCATTCTTATTTGAAGGAGAGCAATAAGGCACACCACCGTTAGCATTATCAGTAACACCGATAACACCTGCCAGATGAACTGATGCATGATACAGAGTCTCTGTATTGCGAACCATTGGCCAACAGAGAACCTGCTGAGTAAGAACTAGGTTATTATTCTTCTTCCATTCAGGTACGGATGAATATACAGGTACATTTGAATCTGCAGGAGCATCACATAAAGCCATTGCTCTGAAATTACCGTTAATCAGAATTGCTTTTGCCCCCATGATTGCTGCAACTTCAGGATCAGATGAGAAGCCAGGAGCAAGAACCAGAGTAGGAACCAGTGAGAACTTAGGATAAACTTCATTGATTAACTCTAAGCCCTTACGCTTACCTGTAGATGCATTGATACCACCGATAATATCAGCCTTAGTTACAAGTGAAGGATCAATCTTGTAGCCTGATACAGTTACATCTGAAGGAATTTCAACACCAATCCAGTTAATTACAAGATAACCATCCTCATCAAAAGCAGTCTCATAATCAGTGCCTGCAGCATAGGTATGTAAATCATCTCCAGTCTGGCCATTGGTTACAACCAGAGTTTCAGCTAATACACCTAAAATCTTTAAGGTGCCTGAACCATCCTTAATGGTAACAGTCTGAGCTGCAACTGCTGCCTTATGAACACTAGGATCTAAGACGTTAACAAAGATGCAAGGTACAATTCCATAGAAATTAAAGTTTGCATACATGAACTCACTGAGGCCATGTGTAAATTTCTTATCACCCTTTGTATTGAATACCTGAGCTGCTTCAAAGCCAAAATATTTTACAGCCTCAGCATATGAGTTGATTAGAACCGGTTCATTAATCTTTCTTGAACCAGCTGCAATCTGATTGATTGGTGCTGTGCCAACAACAAAAGGTAAAGCACTTTCAACTCTGACTGTTGGAATTAAAGAGGTGCCAGTCTCACCGATGTAAACACCATGCTTATAATTTGCCATTTATTATTCTCCCTTGATCTTCAGAGCTTTCTGATAAGCGCCATGTAACCTTGAACCTACCTTGTTCACCTCTGTTAATGACTTAACAAAATCTTTTGTAGGAACAATCAGAATTTCTAATTCAGGATGTTTCTCAACAACAGCCTTAGCAACGTCTCCAAGACCATCCTCAAAAACCATATTGCTTTTAAAATAGCCTTTTGGAATTGTTGGACCAACATAGATACGAGGCCATGTCTTTTCCTGAGTAGCTGTAACTGTCACAGCATCTGTTTTCTTTGCCATCTTTTTATCCTCACTAAACGTTAGATGATTCATACTGACTGGTATAAATTCGCCACGATGTTGAAATTATTGCCATGTAATAAGGTTCTTTCTGCTCAAATGGAAGCTCCCATTTCATATCTCCCATTCGTTCATATTTGCGATCAAGAATGCCGTTTTCCAACTGTGCTATTCTCATCATTAGTCGATGAACAACATTCATTGTGTCCTGGTATGCAAGCTCATCTCTTGCAAAAGTTCCTACGATAATTTCAATGTTTAAATCTGTTGCTCCGTTATGTACTGTGGCATTACTTGGTCTCACCGTGACAAACGGATAATCCGCGTCATTATCAAAATTCTTTGAAGGAAGCCATCCATTAAAGACTTTTATCTCAATTTCATCTTCAGGATCATCTTCATATTCAGGAGTTTCTTCCTCATATAAACTGCCAGGACGTTCTTCAGTTTGTCTTGGAGGTTTATGTAATCGAATATCTTCTAACGCCTCTTTTATTAACTTACAGAGAGCGTCAACACAATAAAGCTCTACCATTATTTCGTTACTCCTTTCAGAAGAACACCAACGGAACAGTTGGTCCTGTTTTTACTTCAATAGGAAGTCTGTTCTTTCCTGTACGTCTGAATACGGTTCCATTCCAGACAAAACCGTTTTTAACTTCAAATGGAGAACCTTTCTTTATTTCAACCGTAACAGGTTTAAATGCTTTTCCTGTTGTCTCTTTATTTGGAGAGAATTTATAGTGCGCCATTGAGAGACTGGCAGAATTTGCGGAACTTAAAAACTGAGCAACAAGCTCGTTTTTTGAAGCTTTCTTTACAGATAGACTTTGCTTAACGCTTGAAGCTTTAATGGTGTAATTTTCTTTTAAAATTCGTGATGCTTCTGTTTTAGTTGAATCTATAGCTCTGTTCATTGCCCTTGCAATAGCAACCGGAGCCTGTTTTGGCATTCCTTCAAGATATGAAGTCAGTTTCTTAACTGCGCTCTCATCTAAGCGTACATAGTTATCTGCCATATCATTGCTCCATTATTTCTAACGTTAAAATATCAACGCCCTGCTCCTGCTGTACGTCCCTGCATACGTATCTCAATTTGTTAATAGTTACTACAGAATCAACCAAGGGCAGAGGAGATAAGTCCCCCTGCCTTAGATAAACAACTACTGTTGCTTTGAAAACGCCCTGAACCTGCGCACCTTCAAAAGAATTAGCTACAGAATTATCAATGACAGCTTTTACTTTTGTATCGTTGATAGTCCAGTAATCAGCAAACTCACCTACATTGATAAAGGTATCTAAATCCTTTCTGAAGGTCTGTTTCAGGTTCATTTTTTACTGCGTCCTTTCTTTGTTTCAGAAGCTTTTTCAGTGTCAGTCTGTTCTACCTTCTGGGTATCAAGCGCAATCTTTTCAGCAAGACCACGCTCAATCCAATCTGATGCTTCCTTATCAGATAAAGAAAAGGTAGTTCCTATTTCAAGAACTACCCCTTTATGTAGAACATTAGACTTTAGTCTTACGTCCATATTTAAGCCACCTTTAAGATGTAGAAGCCTAAAGGCTCATTAACAATCATGAGAGGAGCTGATTTCAGCTGCACAATTCGACCTGCAGGGTTTGACTGCTGCAACCATGAATTAGGTACACGGTCACCCTCAACAAATGAATGAGAGTTGTCGGCAACATTGATAATGTCAACAAGTCCATAAGCTCTGGTGGTCTTTACTCCACGGCAGGCAATTAAGACGGAATCATTTGGGATCATAGGCTTATTAGATTGAGAGGCTTCATCATAATAAGTCTCATCATAGGTGAATACGTCCAGATTTGGTAAACGTAAAGCACCAATGTATGAAACACCGTCCTCTAGCTCACGAGGATTGATCTGACCTAAGTCAATTCTGCGTGAATTAAATGCGGTGGTATCTCCCTTTAATTTGTCGATTAGACAATCAACAGCGGTAGCGCCTGCAATCACTTCTACAGGAGTAAGACCAGACTTCTGAGAAATAGTACGGCATACTGCACGCAAATCTCTTAGAGGGTCGGCACCTGCTGCAGTCCATAAGGTTGATACAGTTGATGATGGTTTATCTGCTGCAGATAAATCACCCCAGAAATCAAGCTGGTCGTCAACACCTTCACCCTTAATCAGAATCTTACCTGTGGTTAAGGCTTGAGCACACATAACCTCTTCAGTACGTGTAATCTCCTTATCCATCTCATTCAGATCTTCTGCAAGAATTGCAGCAGCTCTGTCGTTAGGTGAACGTCCAGAGTATAACTGCTCGCCTGGCAGTCTCTGCATTGCATCCTCAGCAGTGCATACACGGTAAGGTGCAATGAATGCAGGCTTATAGGTAGAGGTCTTATAGCCATTGCGTAAATCTAAGGTTCCGCCAATGCGAGGATTTACGAATGGAGCTAACTTGCGCTTACCTGGACCTTTAATATCAATATCTACAGTTGGAGTATTGAAGGTCTTTTTGTTTGAGAAATAACGGTCACGTAGGAATGAACGAGCACGGAACTCTGAGTTCACCATATCAAGCATGGTACGTGGCTCAAATAAAGATACTGGCATCTTAATAATCTCCTATTAACGTAAGAAAATTCCAACATTACGAGCGGCTTTTACAAAGTCCTCAATGTCAACACCTGAAGGAACACTAACAGCTGCTTTATTAAAGTCACCGTTAACGTATACAACACCCTCTGTATCTGCATCAGAAGCATCTACATCATCAGTAAGAATGCCAAAAACATCTGAAGCAGGAGTATCACCATCTGCTGCAGAAACTGCAGATACCTTACCGTTTGCAAAAGTAACTAATGCACCACGTTTTAGGTTCTGACCAGATGCTACAATTACTGGAAAAGTCTTAATCTCATCACGATTTAGACCAGCAAATAACTTGTCATACTCAGTTGATTCAGTTGTAATTAAATCAGCCATTTTCAATCTCCCAAATTATTTTTTATAACCGTTGATTTTTGCCAGCTGGGCATGAACAGCGGCAACCAGCTGAGCACGTGATTCAGCATCTTTGTCCTGAGGCAGAGCCCCTTCAGAAGGCTGGACACCTTCAAGATCATTGGCTAAAGCTTGTGCATCGGCTGCAATTGATGAAGTTTTTGACAGTTTCTGTTCTTTCTGCATTTTGATGGTCTCAATGGCAACCTGTTCTGCTGTCATTGGCTCTTCAAACATTGCCTTTACAATAAGCTCATGATTTGCGCCGTTATCAATCTCTGACAGAGACTTGATACGATTTCTTTCGGCCTGAACAGCTTCAGCCACTATGGCCTTGAACAAATCAGGATATTCTGCATTCAGACGTTCAGCTGTCATAGCTTCCGCTTTCTGCCCCTCAGCCTTTGCAACAATCTGAGTATCTTCTACCTTTGCTGCAGGCTTTGGATCTTCTGGTTTCTTACTCATTAACATCTCCTTTGATGGTTTACGTAAGTTTTTCAAATCCCATTCACAGCCTGCAATGGCTAGAATGTGATCGTCCTTCATATAAGCAGTTACCTGCTCACCTTCATCAATCTCATCAGCAAAACCTTTTTCTACAGCCTCTTCAGCAGTAAACCA
>NZ_CACVSS010000139.1:0-6869 GCF_902756765.1 uncultured Succinivibrio sp.
GTATGGATTAAGAAAAACAAATTATTTTGGTGATTTTGTTCATGTATTAACAATTGATCAGCTATTTGAAAATTAACACAAGAAAACAGAATTGAAACAGCTCTCTTCATGCTGCATCAAGGTGTTAAAGGCTTTGGTGGAGGTGGAGGGAGAAAACGATATAAAATTATTTTACAAATCAATTAAATATAAAAACACTACAAAAAACTACAGATTTTAATGAATCTATTCATTTGAAAATGAGCAAAATAGAAACTAAGTCCCTATTCTTTATTACAGTTCTAATGATTAGTCTGATTAAGCACTTAAGATTCTTGGTTACATCGTAACCATGGCTATGTAGAAATGATTAGCCCCTCATAGAGAGGGGCCCTGACACTACAGTTGATTGCAAATCTCAAATCTGTAGCGGCCTGTATTTTGGACTTATGGATGCCTCATATAGGACTTTGAACCCTACGTAATGTAGGGAACTAATTAGTTAAAAAAACATATTTATGAATATAAAATCATTTATTCCTACTAAGAGTGCGAATAAGAACTGTACCTAATAATAACAAAATTTATCTGATCTTTTCTTTTATTCCGGCATCTTTTAGCAATTTATTTGCCCAAACTTTATTGTCTAAATGTCTTGGAATCTGACAGCGTCCGCAAATATTTCCATTTTTGTCTTTCTGGACCCATATTTCATGTGAGCCTTTTCCGTTTCTGTAGTATTCGTAGCCGATTTGTTGAAGTAACTTAATAACTAGCGAGTAATAACCATTCATACAGGAAGAGCCTTAGAAATAATTCCTGTAGGACATAGATGATCTACATTTCTGCCAAGATCAATAGAAACCAACTCTTTTGCACCTTCCTGCATAGCAGATACAACTTCATTTAAATCTTTTGACTCAGCAAACAACCCCTTAATATCAGGACTGTATGCACAATAATCATTAGACTCACGGCTGTAATAAATATCATAACGATAGCTCAATACAAATCCTAAACGAGCCATAAATTTCCAAAAGGGGAAACCAATTCTGTAATACATGATTTTCACCTCAAACATGATCTTATTTAAAGGATAGTCATTTTACAAAAAAAATAACAAAGATTTCATCTCAATTTTTACATTTTGAAAAATTGAATCAGTTGAACGCCAAATTTCAAATTTTTTGGCACTTAGTTATTCTAAAAAAAGATACAACTATTTGAATATAAACAAGATTTTTGAGTTTTGGTGGAGGTGGAGGGAGTTGAACCCTCGTCCCAAAAGACTGCATCTTCGGCGCTACATGTTTAGGCAATCATTAATCTCGATACCCGCTGCGGACCGCGACCGCCACGCCACAAAGTACCCAGTCTGTATAATCTTTAATGCTTCAACCACAGACGGGGCATCCACACGATCTAGTGAAGAACCGACCCCAGTAAGACTAAGTGTCACTAGAAAGACTTAGAACTGAGGGCATTCAGCAGGTTATTAAGCTGCGATTGCGTAGGTTTCGTCGTTTGCGACTATATTTAAACGAATTTTTAACGAGCTTTCGCCACTCGACATGCTCCTAGGAATTCATACTTCCGGTCGAAACCAAAAATACACCCCCAAGAAGTGAACAGAAAGAGTATACAACAAATACCGAAACTTTTTCTATTGTAATGAGAAAATTTAATCAGCAGAAAACTAAGATACGTACTAATTTCCACGAACAGAATGGCTTATATTTGGGCAAACACAAATATTTTTCTAAAAACGAATTTTTTTATGCTGTTTTGCTATAATGTGCACATTTTCAGATATTGCCTATTGCATACCTGTAAATAATGCAGTCAGAGCAATAAAAAGGGTCTTTAACTTCAATCTAATAAAAACAGCAATGCTGATATAACAGCTTTAGGATTTTATTTTTTATGAAAACAGCAAATCCTCTTGTTCCAGCTTTTATAACCTGTATGCGTGAAGGCTATAATTTCAAGCTTTTCCGCTCTGATGTGATTGCAGGTTTAACCGTTGCTATTGTTGCTCTTCCTCTTGCAATGGCAATGGCTGTAGCTTCCGGAGCATCACCAGATAAAGGTTTGGTTACCGCAGTTGTAGCCGGATTCTTCATTTCATTTCTAGGCGGCTCCAGAGTCCAGATTGGCGGACCAACTGGCGCATTTGTAGTTGTTATTTTTGATATTATCCAGAGATTCGGATTCAACGGTCTGATTCTGGCCTCAATTATGGCCGGACTCATCCTAATAATTGCTGGTTATGCCCGTTTAGGAAAACTCATAAAATATATTCCTTACCCTGTAATCACAGGTTTCACAACCGGTATTGCTGTAATCATTGCTTCAAGCCAGGTAAAGGATTTCTTAGGATTACAGGTCGACTCCGTTCCTGCTGATTTCCTGAACAAGTGGTATGTATACCTTTCAAACCTTGATAAGGTTACCTATTCTGCACTGGCAATGGGTGCACTTGGACTTGCAACTATCATTGTCTGCAAAAAGATTTCCCCAAAGATTCCATCTTATCTGGTCTCTATACTTTTAATTTCTGCCCTTGCCTATGGCTTCTCAATGGATATTGAGACCATCGGAACCAGATTCCCTAGCCTTCCAACAGGCCTTCCTTCTCCTGTATGGCCAGAGTTTTCATTAAAACAGATAAGAGCCTTGGTTCCATCAGCATTTACCATTGCATTCCTAGCAGGTATTGAAGCACTGCTTTCAGCTGTTGTTGCAGATGGACTTATCGGCCATAAACATTCTCTGAATCAGGAGCTTGTCGGTCAGGGTGTTGCAAACATCGCCTCAGGTATTTTTGGCGGTATTCCTGCTACCGGTGCAATCGCAAGAACTGCAACCAATATTAAGGCTGGCGGCAGAACCCCTGTTGCAGGTATTTTCCATGCGATCTTCCTGCTGATATTCCTGTATACCGCTATGGATATTCTGGCCTTTATTCCTATGGCCGCATTAGCAGCTGTACTGTTCATGGTTTCATGGGGTATGTCAGATCTGAAGCATTTCACTCAGATTGCTAAGATCAGCCCATCAGACAGAACTATTCTGTTCCTAACCTTTGCTCTAACCGTAATGGTTGACCTGACTGTTGCCATCGGTGTAGGTGTAACATTCGCCTCCCTGCTGTTCATGAGACATATGTCCCGTTCAGTTGAAATCAGAAAACAACACTGCAAGTCAGAATACGAAACCCATGATGGAGAAGATCCTTCAGACGATGAAATTGAAATACCTGAGGATGTTACCGTTTTACAGATCAATGGTCCATTATTCTACGGTTTCGCATCAGAGTTCTGCGACAGATTAAAGGCTGTAGAACAGTTGCCAAGAATTCTTATTCTGCGTATGAGATTCATGCCTTATTTAGATGCTTCAGGTGAGAACTCAATTGAAGAGATTCTGAACATTTGCAGACAGCATAAAACCTTTGTGATCTTCTCTGCAGTAAGACCTCAGCCTCGTAAGATCTTAGAGAGAGCAGGTCTTCATAAGAAGCTCGATGGTGCAATTGCTCCTGATTTTGATGAAGCTCTGAAGATGGCAAAGAAGCTTCTTAAGGATGAAGACTTCATCATGAAGCACATTGATCCAACGAAAGCTTAAACAATTTAGAGCACTGAAGAAGGCCTGAGCTACTTTAGTAGTTCAGGCCTTTTTTTATTGAAAAGAAGAAGATAGAGGAAAAAAATTACTTAAAATTCTTCTTCATGATGCGCTCTTTATCACGAGCCCACTGTCTATCTTTGATTGAATCTCGCTTATCGTGTTCCTGCTTACCACGGGCAAGACCGATTTCAAGCTTGGCCCACTGATTCTTCCAGTACAACTTCAGAGGAATAATAGTATATCCCTGTCTCTGAACAGAACCTGCAAGCTTATCGATTTCTCTTCTGGATAAAAGAAGCTTGCGGGTGCGGGTAGGGTCACTCACAACAAAGGCACAGCTGGTCTTTAAAGGGTTGATTACAGAACCGAACAGTACAACCTCTCCACCTTTTACATTTACATAAGCTTCAGAGATATTACATTTACCAGCTCTTAAGGATTTAACTTCCCACCCCTGAAGAGATAATCCTGCTTCATATCTGTCTTCAATAAAATATTCAAAGGAGGCTCTACGGTTCACAGCAACAACGTTATTTGCCTGTTTTACTTTCTTGGCCACTTATATTGCTCCACTATTTACTTAATCTGAAAAATTATATCCCACAACATGAGCAAAACAAAAAAAATCACTGAAAAATAATTCTCAGCCCAAATAGATAATCAGAAAAAGTACGAAATATATCTCAAAACCAAGAATAACAGTAACTATTTCTATTGGGTATATACAAAAAATTGACATGCCTTTTATATTTTTTACGACATTATTTATAGAATCAGCAAGGTTTGATAAGCAATAGTTTTATCAAACTCTTTATTTATCGAAATTGAATAATAGAAGCAACAGTCAAACCTAGTCTGTAAGCGGAATTTGGGCTAAACTACTATTTTCAAAAATTATAATAAAAGGAATATTTATGCTGATTGCAGAATTTATCTTTATGTTAATGATGCTATACATCGGTAGCCGCTACGGTGGTATTGGCCTGGGTGTAGTATCAGGTATCGGTATTCTTGTTGAGGTATTTATTTTAAGAATGCCTCCAGCAAGTGCTCCTGTAGACGTAATGTTAATCATTATTGCAGTAGTAAGCTGTGCTGCCATCTTAGAAGCTGCTGGCGGTTTGAAGTATATGCTTCAGATTGCAGAAAAAATCCTGCGTAAAAATCCAAAGAGAATTACCTTCCTTGGCCCTCTGGTTACCTTTACTCTAAGTATCATGCTAGGTACAGGACATGCAGTTTACTCAATCATGCCAATCATTCAGTTGCCTCTCAGCTGGCACTGACAGGCTCACCAATTGCTGCAGTTGTTGCCTGTTATTTAGGAAAAGATGTCCTTCAGCTACCAGGACTAGAGGATTTAAATCTTCTGCACATTCTTGCTGTAACCTTTCCTGCAACACTTCTTGGTACAGTATGTATGTCAATCTACTCCAACTTCAGAGGTCGCGAACTTGAGGATGATCCTGAGTATCAGAGAAGATTACAGGATCCTGCCTACAGAGATCAGATTCTGAATACAACCAAGACCACCTTAAATGAGGAATTACCTTTCGGAGCAAAACTGTCAGTAGCAATCTTCCTGTTATCCCTTGCTCTAATTGTCCTAATCGCCATATTCCCAGAAGTTAGAACTATTGGTGAAGGAACACGACCTATTTCTATGGGTGTTATCATTCAGATGATGATGCTTGGTTTCGGAGCTATCATTCTGATTGCAACCAAGACACCAGTAAAGACTATTCCAAACGGCGTAGTTTTCAAGTCAGGAATGGTTGCATGTATTGCAATCTTTGGTATTGCATGGATGTCAAATACCTACTTCGCTTATGCAATGCCTGAGTTTAAGGCTGCTATTACCGGAATGGTTAATGATGCTCCTTGGACATTTGCTCTGGCATTATTCTCTGTATCTGTTGTTGTTAACTCACAGGCAGCTACCGCAAAAATTATGCTACCAGTAGCTATTGCGATCGGACTTCCTGGTCCTGTTCTGATCGGTCTGATGCCTGCTACCTATGCATACTTCTTCATTCCAAACTACCCATCAGATATTGCAACCGTAAACTTCGACGTTACCGGTACAACAAAGATCGGAAAGTGGTATTTCAACCACTCCTTTATGGTTCCAGGTTTAATCGGTGTTGTTGTTGCCTGCTGCGTAGGACTCTCTCTTGCAGAGATTATTATCTAGAAAACAACCTGTCAATTTTTGAAAACCACCTTAATTAGGTGGTTTTCTCATTTTTATGCCCTCAAAAACATGCGATAACTCCAATTCTTCCAAAAAAGTCACCATGGAATTCGAATTTATTACATACAATTATTATGTGGGGTTGTATCTCTATTATTTATAAATAGCTCTGAGCATTATTATTTTTTTTATCTGTCCTAACAAAGTATCTGGTACTGGATAATGCTCGGGATAAGCTATTACCTTTAAGCCTTTAAGAGAGATTGGGTATGGAACAGTCTGAAATCGATAACAGTCAGAACGAAAATCCACAAGACAGCGCTCAGCTGCAGGAATATGAAAATGCCTCTCAGGATATTCCACCTGTACTAACCACTGATAACTACTATGAATCAGAGCGCAGTTTCGATGAGACAGAAAATGCTGTTGATGCAAATGAACAGACATACAACTCAGCAACGCAGGACAATGACGCAGGTGCGTACTCAGAATCGCAGGCAGAGTACAACACTCAAAAGGAAGCTTCAGACGATGATGAGGATGAAAATGATGATTCCGTTGATCTAAGTGTTGAAAATTTCACTTACCAATCTGCCCCTTTCTTTAAATCACTACTGACCTTAAAGTTTGGAGATATTTCCATTGCTCAGCGAATTATTTTTTCTTTCGCAGTTGCAATTATCATTTTCGCAGTAGGTTCAATAAATATTATCTCCAGCATGAATGAGTATGTGCTACAGAAAAACTGTACAGAAAGATTAAGTCTGAGTCTTAACAAAGTTAATTCAGCGCTAATCAGCCTTACTCACCCTGATGATAATCCTCAGGCTATGACCAATGCGCAGAATGCTGTAAAAAAACTTGAAGCTGTACTCAGAGTTCCTGAATATAAATCTTTCTATGAGGAAAATACAGCTGCAGGAAAAATCCATAAGGAAATCGCCGAATTCTGCAGAAATACAACTCAGATTCTGGATCAGGATTTAACAGCAAAAGAACTGCTGCAGCAGGCAGAGCACGCCTCAGCCATAATTGACAGTTTTGAAGCTGCCAACAGGGAAGG
>NZ_CACVSS010000140.1:0-6963 GCF_902756765.1 uncultured Succinivibrio sp.
CTTGGAGCACCACCACAGTGCACCTGTCAAAGAAAAACACAGACCATGTTCTATCAAAAAATGGCTGTGTAATTCAATTCCATGCATTGCACACGATATCGTGCTTTCTTTGTATCCAAGTTTCAGAAAAGTCATGCGAACCTCATCTCTGAGAGCATAGAACTCATCAGCTGACAGGTAGCCATCTGGATAACTTGATAAATCCATGTTATTAAGAAGGTGCATTTTGGGAAAATTAGTTAAGAAAGCAGCAAGTAAACATTCTTTGATGATGTTGTTTTGGGAGAGAAAAGTAAAAAAAGCTGAGAAATGATAACATGCCGTACTGGCAACCATGCATTTTCTGAATTCTCTAACATGCGATGGGATAAGCTCACTGAAAGATCTTATGCCATAGTGTCTGACAAGGATTCTTACAGCAACTAATGCTTGTACAATTCTGGTTTTGTGAGTCGTTATCGAAGAGTAGATCCCTCCTTCTTTCTGTACATCACAGTATTTTGTAATAACATCCAATACCCATTCAGGAATAGGTAGTCGACTCGGTGCTTTCTCAGTTAAATCCAGGAAGTCATTAGCTGCAGTAATTCCGCCGAAGCGCCTTTCAATTTCAGTAAATTGTTCTGCAGGTTCTCCAGACAAAAACAGATTTCGGTATATACTTGTTGGTAATTCTCCTAAGGCTGCCAACCACAGAACAATCCGTTTCAGAACACGGACATCATTGCGATATTTATTATGACAATTATTTAGGAAATTTTTAACAATCTCCTCTGATACTTTTGAGATTTCGTTACACCCGTTTGACGCAGCATATTCTACAAGGCCAAGGAATACTGACCTTGCGAGTGCATTTGTTTTTCGACAGCCAAGCTTTGTACGACCAAGATAACAAGCAATGTGTCTTTCTGCCCACGCCGGACATTTGTATTTAGAGCTCTTTATAACGATATCTTTCGAAACATGATAAAGGCTGGCATTTATGCCACAAGCAGAATTTGGTGGTAATATTTCAATAATCATAAATAATCTCCATATTAGAAAAATCCTTGCAATTTCAGTATAGAGAAGTATTTATGAAACAGAAAACACGAGAAATGAAAGTAGTTGTTTGGCTTTTAAAAGCCATTATGCGACATAATCTCGTGTTTTCTAAAATGTGGTGTTTGTTTTGAAATACGAGATCTCGTATTTCAAAACTTTGCAGATACTTCTTTTACGATTAAAAGTGATTACGCTGATTTCATCTTATGTTTAGAAAGAGTTATTGTTGAGTGACTTTGATATCTTATTATTTTCTCACAAGTTTATTTATTTTTTCTTAACATAATATTATTTACTTTTCAAATCAATTAATTATTTTCAGTTTTATTCTCTTTTATTGCTTTTTCAGTTGAACCAATCAATGCTTTTCTTAGATAAGTAATTGTCACCTGCAAAAAAAGGAGAAAAAAGTTATGGATATAGCTGAACTAAAAAAAATAATTGATAAAACAACTGTCATTGATTCATTATCAGTGTATTCATTAAATTGCTATCGAACCTATTGGAGAAAGCTTTATGAATGGCTTACTGCTAATAATATATACAATTTTGGTGAAACAGAAATTCATAAATATCTTGAAGAAACGATTTATAAAACTGAATATTCTTATGCTGAGTTATCAAGAAAACAAAAGACTATAGCTTTATCCTGCAACGCATTAATAAACTATATAAATACAGGAAAAATAGGACGTAAGAGTTTTATCCAACTAGTTGATTTTGATGCTCAAAATATAGGGAATGAAGTAAAATATTATAAAGAATTTCTTCAATCTGTTTCCTTTAGAATTAAACCTCAATCTACTCGTATATATAAATATGCATTGAGTATTTTGTACAGATATTGCTTAAATCACACATTATCTCTCTCCGAACTGAATTATTTTCATTTATCTAGATTATTTGACGGTTCTAATCTCAGCCATAAAACTATCTACAATTTAAAACTATATATAAAAATTTTTCTACAGTGGCTTTTTTTCAACTCTTATACAACACAAGATTTATCAATATTTATTCCACGAGAAAAATATATAAAAGAAGAAAGACTTCCGACAACTTTCACAGATAACGAAGTTAAAGCAATTCTGAAATGTATCGACCGAGGAACCGCTTTAGGCAGGAGGGATTTTGCGATTTTACTTTGTATTGCAGCTTATGGCTGGAGGATCAGCGATATTGCTCAATTAAAACTTGAGTATATCAACTGGCGAAATCAGACCATTTCTTTTAATCAGGTAAAAACAGGAGAACCAATCCATACTAAGCTTGAACCATTAGTATTCAACGCTATAGTTGATTATATTCAGCACGGCAGGCCTAATGATCAAGAGTATGACAAACTTAATAGTGGCGAGCTATTCCTTTTGCTATCTGAAGGAAATATTGGAAAACCATTACGTCCGCATACAGTTGAAAATATTTTCTATAAATATATACGTAGAGCCGGGATCTCTAATTTATCAAATCGCAGGCATGGCTGTCATGCCTTAAGATTTTCCCTAGCAACCAGGATGATTGAAAACGGTGCAGATATTAGAGATGTTAAGGTGGTGCTTGGACATAAGGATAAATCCATAACTTTTAATTACGTAAAATTGGATATTTCTAGACTTAAGCAATGTAATCTGCCGATGGTACCTTGTATTTCTCCATTTTATAGCGATTTAAAGAAGGTAAATTAACATGGAAAACATCGCCCACTATCTTGAAAAATTCTCATCTGTATTGTCACCAGAAATACTTGAATATCTAAAAATAAGGGAAAAATCCGGATATACGATTAGAACTCTTATATTCAAATTACTTGCGTTAGATAGATTCTGTAATGAGCGACAGCTGAAAGAAAAAATCTTTACCCGTGAGGATGCAGAAGCATACAGACTGTTACGTAATCATGAAGCATTGTCTACCAGATATAATAGATGTTGAGAATCAATTTCTGATCCGTCAAATTATCAATTAGAGATCCGATCTTACTGTTTTGCAAAAAGTACCTTTTTTGTAAAAAAATCCTTAAAGAAATTTCAATTAATTTGAATCGTACAGTTGAAGTGTACACTTTGGGAATTTGCTCAAAAGTGTACGATTGAACTATACTTTTTGTACGATTAAAGTGTATTTCAGCTCACACTTTTTTTACTGTTTGTTAATTATCTTATTTAACGCAGTAATCTGTTCTTTCAAAGTTTGAACCTGATCTTTTAGAATTTTATTCTGTTCTTTAAGCTCCTGATTTTCTGTCTTTAACTTCAGTTCCTGAAGCTCGAAATTATGCGCTTTCAGCTGGTATTTTTCTTCGATTAAATCCATATGTTCTGCAGTCTTTTGTAAATCTGCAAAGCGTTTCTTCATTGTTTCATATTCGGTTAAAACAACCTCTTCAGCGCGGTGTTTGCAGATTTCATAAAGAGATGTAATTATGGCTGTACTCTGCTCATTAATTAAGTCTTCAAGCTCAGGCACTGGAGTTGGCTTAGAAACTTGTATACTGTGCTTCTGGAGCCTCCTGTTAGGTTAAGGACATTGGTTGGATTAACCTCTTTACCTTCCTTTTCCAGTTGATTGACTGCATCTCGTACACTCTCGTAAGTAGCTTTAGCTTTTACCGGCATAGCGTGCTCCTTATCACAAAAATATCAAAAAACTCAATTATTTTTAAATTGAATCATACGTACATATGTATCATTCAACCTTAAGTGTACTCTTCAGATACAGAAATGCAAAAAAAATCCTGAGAATTCAATAAAATTCATCAGGATTTTTACTGTACAGTTAGCAAAAAATCAAGTGTACAACTGTACAGTTAAAATGGAACAGAATCGTTCAAAGTATCCTTGCGTCGCAGTGAGATATTTTCCCGCAGTGTTTTACTGATCAAACACCTTAGACTTCTGTCCATCGGTAAATTCTGTTCAAGGAGCATTGCTATAATCTGTTTTAGCTCATCAATCTGCTCTAATAACAGTTGGTTTTCCTGCGACTGTAACTTAAGGCTCTGCTCCAGTTGACCGTTTTCCTCTTTAAGTGATTCATAATAATTACCCAGCATTTCATAGTCGCTGGAGAGCTGCTCATATTGCTCTTTAAGCTTTTTACTGTTCATCGGCCTTTCTCCTCCTTGAACCTGAGCCTAAAACCATAGTTATTGAATTAGCCTCAATTCTTTCTGCTACTGCCTCTCCAACCGCAGAAATGCCCATTTCTTCTACCCAGCGCTTGGCATCTTTCTGAGAGGTAACCAGCGTAGAATGTTTTCCACTGCGGTCGTTCATAATATCAAAGAGAGACTGTGTGTCTTCAACCGTTGGTGGAGTCAGGCAGAAATCATCCAGCACCAGTAAGCGCTGGTTCTGCAACCTCTTACGTGCCTGAGTATAGACTCTGGCGCCTTGAGCTCTAAGCTCAGTGAATCGTGCAGCTAAATCACGGGCATTGGAGAATAGAACACTGTATCCCTTACGTGTTGCTTCTCTGGCAATAGCAGAACTAATAAAGGTCTTACCGCTGCCGGAACTTCCTAATATACAGACATTGTGTCCGGTTTCTATCCAGGATAAGGTTCTAAGTCTTGCCATGAGCTTACTGAATTTCTGACCTCGATTTTCATCATAGGCAATATCTGAAAGCTCAGACAGTACAGGTATTTTTGACATGCGCAGTAACATAATCTGTCGCTGCTTGCTTCTGCCGTCTATTTCTGCTGTAAGTAAAGATAACAGAGCATCATCCAGGGTTATGCTGGCTAAAAGCTTTTGATCTTCCTGTAATGACTGATAGGCAGAGACTGCATATTTTAGCTTCAAATCTTTTAACAGTTCTTCAATCTGAGTGCTCATTATTACTGCTCCTTCTCTTGTGGATTAACTAGATCGTGATCATTGGTGTTAGATGGATCACTACAATTTGATCTGTTCGGATCACTGCAATTTGAAGTGATCTCTGCTGAAGCCCCTTTTGTCTTTGGATAGTTAAGAAATACCATGCCTCGTTCATTCTTATGGGGATTCTCTTTTGTCTCTTTATCCCAGCAGAGATTTATATCTTCACCATAAAGTTTTGCTTCAACCTTCTCAAAGAGGTAGTTGAACCGATAAACAGGATCTAATCTTGAGCTGGAACTCTTGTCTGGATATACACGCCATAACTCCTTAAGCTTGCTTACTCCTCTGTATTCAGGCTGCTCCTTAAGAAATTTTTCAAAAAGAGGATAGTCCTCAGGAAGTTCATGAGGCAAACTCAAAAGTTTTACAGCTCTCCTTAATTTATCGATATTGATTGTCCCTCCAAGGATGGACTTCACTTTTTTCAGTGTTTCAGGACCGATAGCCTGTGCCCATTCATAAAGCATGGGTAAAGGAGTTTCCTTTAGGACTTCAATAAAAAGCTGCTGAGGAGGATTGTATCCTTTGCAGGTTGATGTACCGGGAATATTATCCTGACGCTTATAGGTACACAATGGTCGGCCGTCTTCGTAAAAAATCAGCTGCTGAGGCTTTATTTCCAGTTGAACCTTGCATCCTATAAGGTTGGCAGGTAAACAGTAATCATGGCCGTTAATTTCGAATCTTGAGGTTGCAGGAACCGTTCTGTTTTCGATTTCTGAGAGATGAAGGTCCCAGTTTGCAACAGGATGGAGTTTGTTTCGTTCATCCTCCTCAAAAATTACTCTTCGGCTTGAGTTAAGACCACGAACCTTATGATTGTTGATTAAATCAAGGTTACGAATAAGCCAGTCATTCATTTCCTTAATGTTTTCAAAAGACTGACCGTCACGCTCTCTTTTCTTCATTCTTGCAATAAGGGTATGAGTCGCAATTTTAACTGCAGCCTCAGCATGGCCCTTAAGCCAGCCACTGCGAACCGGCATTGAGGATAATGAGCAGCCAAGGAAGTTAGCAAGCATTCTGTAGGTTGCGGTAAATTCACCTCCATATTTACCGCAATAGGATACTGCAGCTTTGAAGTTGTCTATGCGGAGCGACTCAGTTGTTCCTCCAAAGTATTTAAAGCCATTGACGATTGCCTGTGCAGAATCAGGAGCGCTTTGTGAAGGAATTGCCTCGATGTAGGTAAGTCTGGAATATGCCAGTACCAGAACAGCAAACTGAGCTCTGGTACCATCCTTACAGCGCATGGTGACACCGGTAAAGTCGAATTCAGCTATGGCTCCAGGCACTTCCTTTCGTCTGAAGGTTGGAACTATATTGGATTTTTCATAGGCTCTCCATAAGCGACAAAAGTTAGATAGAGAATACAGGGTGAGATTTTCCTTTCTGCATTTCTCCCTGTTTTCCTCGGAGCAGTAAACATCCTCGTATATAACTTTTCGCTGCAGTTCCAACTTACGGTTGGTTGAGCCTCCGCTGTGAGCACAGCTGCGCATGTATTCCCTGGACATTACCCCAAAATCAGGCACCAGGTAGGTTACGTTGCCACGAATGCCCTTAATAATAAATTTTCTGGAGTTAACTCTATCCTTTGAGAAATACTTTTCAATGAGTTCTGATGGCGTCATAGAAAGAACCTGTTCTTCGGTTAGTTTGAGTTCTGTAATTTTCTTTTTTAGTCTGACAGCAGCACCGTGACTCATCTGTAAATCAATATTCTGCTCTCCGGCAAAAGATGAATGAATACAGAGAAATTTAACTCTTCTATAAAAAAGGTTGTGGTCGGGAATAACGGGTTTAGTTTTAAACCTTTGTCTATCTGTCATAAATCACCTCTCTAAAAAAGTGAAGTAAGGTGAATATTAACAGATTGAATATCTGTACATTTTTTAGTACGAGTACGTATGTATTACAGAAAAAATAATGAGCACTGAATCAAAAAAATATGTGGCTAGAAGAGTGTTTGGGATTTTGCAAAAAGAGGTGGTTTTGCAAGAGAAAGGATTAGGATCTCGGATTGATAATTAAT
>NZ_CACVSS010000141.1:0-4450 GCF_902756765.1 uncultured Succinivibrio sp.
GTTACGAAAAAAGAGAAGCAGTTAGATACGACAATATTGGAGCTGAAAAATATACATTTTTGTTAGCAGTTTTTTGGACAATCTAAAGAATCACTGACATCTGTTTCGCTTTTCTATAATCTCGTAGCCTTTTCCTTCGAAACATAATGTCGGCGTAACGTAGCATATACCACTGTGGCGATGCTCTTTGTTATACCAGTCGTAGTAGCCCTTACACCACGCACGGGCATGTTCGATGGAGTGAAAATAGCTTGGTATCTCTATGACACGGCCGTGTTTGAGAAGCTTAAAGCTTGCTTCCATATGCGCATTGTCATTGCTTGTCCTTGGTCGGTTAAAGGTGCATAGAATACCCAGACTGTAGCACGCTGCCTGCATAGTCTGTTCCTTCATAGGTCCGCCGTTATCAGAGTGTAAAATAAGCTGCGAACCATTACTGGTCATATTGATGCCATGAAGATCAACATTTGCTCCTATAAGGCTGTCCTTCTGTTTATTAACAGCATTTCTGATACATTCGGCTGCAAGTTTATCACTCTGGGTATCATGCACTTCAAAATGAACAATATAGCGACTGTGTAAATCCATTATGGAGTACAGATAGTAATACTGCCCAATTACAGGAGAATAGAGATATGTTATATCCCAGCATCATACCTGCTGTGTGATCTGCTTGATTGTAAAACTGATTCGCTTTACATCACAAACAACTATACCACTTAATGAAGATTCAGGAGATTATTCAAGAATCCATTCAAATTGATCCAAATGAGATGGTTTCAAATGTAATTTTAAGCAGAAGAAAACGTATGGAAAACTTATGGATTTTTTATGATAAAAGGAAATTATCATGAAAAAGACTAAAGGTTTTACCCTCATCGAATTAATGATCGTTATCGCTATCATCGGTATCTTAGCTGCTATCGCTCTTCCTGCTTACTCTTCATACATGAAGAAGGCTAAGTTCACTGAAGCTACTCAGCAGTAAGTTCACTGAAGCTACTCAGCAGGTTGAATCAGTTAAGACTCAGGTAGCCCTTTGTATTCAGGAATTCGGTATCAACAACGTTGAAGACCACTGCGTCAATGGTCAGGATGGTTTTGGTTGGGAGATCAAAGCTGCAGGTGACTATGCAACTAAGTATGTAGATACCATTACCGTTGATGCTTCAAATGCTGGAGATGGTAATTCAGGTACTACTAAGGCTGGATTGGTTACTATTACTGTAGAGGTAAATAAAACTCAGTTTGGTGGTACAAAAGGTTATACTTTAATTCTTGATGGTAACTGGACAGCTGCTGGTCAGTTAGATTGGGAAGTAAATACAGGTTCTACTTGTATTGCTGCTAAATTGTGTGGTAAGGGTGACAAGAAGGCATCATCATAATACAAGTTTGAGTTGATTTAAATATAAGAACCTAGGATGCTATCCTAGGTTCTTTCTTTTTAAAGAGAGGGGGATGCGGACAATATCCTGGACACTTATCTCACTTTAACTCCGGTTAAGTCTGTATTGAACAGGGCTCAATCCGCCTAATGTATTTTTGATTCTAACGTTATTATACCATTGAATATACCTATCCAAGTATGTTTTTAACTCATCAAGTGAAAGATCTTCTAGAGAATGGTTATAAAAGCACTCTGTTTTCATTCTGCCAAAGAATCCTTCACAAGCAGAATTATCAGGACTACAGCCCTTCTTGGACATTGACCGTACAAGACCACTATTTTTGGTAATTTGTATCCATCCGGGCCATCTATAATGACAGCCCCTGTCGCTATGAATAACCGGCTTAATACCAAACGGTTTCAGCCTTTTGATGGCTTCAGATAATGTATCGTTAGCTAGAGCTGCTGTAGGCTTATTTCCAATCTTATAAGCTATAATTTCATCGTTATAGCAGTCCCTAATAACTGATAGGTATAGTTTGCCTTTGCTGGTAGCAAATTCCGAAATATCTGTAAGCCATTTTTCGTTTGGAGATGAAGCTGAAAAGTCACGATTCACGATATTATCAACAGCAGGAGATAGTTCCCCAAGGTATGAATAATAACGCTTCTTTTTGCATCTAGTAACTTCTATTCCTTCCTCCTTCATAAGCCTTCTAACGACTTTTTCAGAAATATAACGACCAGCTTTCCTTAATTCTGTATAAAGCCTTCTGTAGCCATAGCACTCATAGTTATTGCTAAAAATATCTTTCAGCAAACCCCTAATATCCTTGTATTTATCCTCTTTTTGATTTGCTTTTTCGATATAATCCTGAAAGTAGGCTGATGAATATCTGTTAAAATTATCGAAATCTACAAAATTTTTTAATTTATTTTCATCTGCCCGCTGTATCCTAATCTCTCAAGGAATAATCTATCGCGAATCGTTGTTTCAGTTATAAGTTTTATATTCTTATGCCTTTTGCCTGTTAACTGAATTAAGTCAACTGCATCAAACCATTGCAACACCTCGTTTAATGATGAATTTTTAAGCCACTTTAACAAGTCTTTTTCCCTATCAAGATTATCCTTTAAATCATGTCTCGAGTCCCCGTTAGGCTTGCCGAGTGTTGCCTTCATATCCTTTATTTTTTTATACAGAAAATCATAGTAACTTAATGCAATAAACTGAACAAACTGCCGTCCCTTCAATCTATCTGTATCCTGTACTCTTGTTTTCTTACCATCTGTTTTTTGTTTTAACAACTCAAACATATCTTCTATATGTTCACGTTTACGTCCAAGTTTTAGAAGCTCTGCTGCATCATTAATCTTGTTGGAGCACAGACAGAAGATTCCCTTGTATTTCAGTGCCTCATCGACAGCTTCTTTTCGAAATACAACCTTAATCCCTCCGTTTCTAGTCTTGCTCCAGCTTAGGTAGGTGCTAGCTTTATTTAATGCTGTTTCGCTTAACTGGTCTTCATTACCTTCTTCTATCAAAGCTTTTAACTGATACAATTCCCGAGTAAAATTTCTTTCCGCCTCATAAGCTCTGCTCCTGCTTCGGAATATTCCTAAATAAAGACGTGGAGTTAACTTAATCTTGTCTCCCTTTTTATGGCTGGAACAGGAATATTTTGCAGTATAAGACAGGGTTGGTTTGATGGTGATACAGGTGCCGGTTATATCATTATCAAAATCAATAACGTTATTAATATCATCTAACAGTGACAGGTTCTGATCTATGCTGTCTTTAACCCACTTACCATCGCTTCTTGTAGCTCGTGTTACAAACTTTATATGATTCTGAATATAGTGGATGATATTCTCCTGTGAGCAAAAGCCGTTGTCTGTGACTACTGTGGGCTTGGTTACATTTAAATAATCAAGCTGTTTCAATGCATTTTCAACGCAAATGGAATCAGGAAGATTACCAGGTTGTGACCAGTAGGCAAAAGGTTGTTCAGTATTTAAAGAATAAAGGGTAAGAACTTTGATTGTAGGAAGCCCGTCTTTATCTTTGTTAAAGCCGTATCTTGCCTGAGTTAAGCTGTCTGAATATGTGGATATCGTAGTACTGTCATATGCAACGGAATCACCTGTATCCAATCTTGCTGCTCTACTTTTAAAATACTCCTGTATAAAACCATCATGAGTCCCCAGTATTTCAAAGACAGCACGGTAAATATCCTCGCTGATCATACAGTCTTTATCAATGCCATGTTTAACCTGCCAGGCGTACATATTTGGCAAGGTATTTCCTCCCGTTGCCACCCAGAATTTTGCAATTGCAGCTATTCTTTCCGCAAGGGAACCGCAGGTGCTATCAGGCATTACTTTTTTTAAGTCTGCTTCTATTCCGGAAGATGCGCCAATCCAATCAAGAATTGACAACATTCCCATATGAAAACGTACAGGTATTCTCTTTTCTTCTTTTTCTGTTTGAGGCTTCGCTCTGAATTTAGTTGGAATGATTGCATTATTGCTTTCAGGTGTTATTTTTCCGACCAATTTACTAGACAGGATATCATTCGATCTAGTTTCAGGATTATATTTTACTTTCCGTTCGTAAACATAAATAACCCCATTTGCTTTCTTCTGCTTAACCTGAATAACTCTGGTGTCACCTTTAATTGGTCTAGACATAAGGCCCTCTTAATTTAACAGATATCTATAGTATTATTGATATTATAACATAGATACCTGTTAAAATAAACAAAAAAAACGCAGAATTTACTGCGTTTTTACCAAAAATTTCGTTGTTTTATAGTAGAAATAATCAAAAACAACATCTTAACTTAATAACAGGTAACCTTTAGTCGACTTTCAGGATCGTATGGATTAAGGTTTATCCCCTGAAATTCAAGTGGGAAACTTGAGTCAATATATTGCACATGTTTATTATAGCAGGGCTTTTGTCAGTGATTCTTTAGATTGTCCAAAAAACTGCTAACAAAAATGTATATTTTTCAGCTCCAATATTGTCGTATCTAACTGCTTCTCTTTTTTCGTAAC
>NZ_CACVSS010000142.1:0-9180 GCF_902756765.1 uncultured Succinivibrio sp.
GATAAAGCAGTTTCAAGCCTTTGTCTCCAGGTTTGAAGCATCTCTTTTTGGTGATTGTTTTCTTCCTGGAGAAGAGCCATTTCTCGGCGAATGGTCTCTAGCTCTTTATTTTTTTGATTGAGTTCTTTTTCGGTCTCCAAAAGCCTGTCTGAAAACTGTGTGCATAAAGCACACAATTCATCTAGCTGTTCGAGCAGAACCTTTTCTTTTGGAGTGAGTTTTTTTTCAATCACTACAATATGTACCTGCTTACATCTTCGTTTTCTACTAGATCACCTAAGTGCTCATCAACGTATTTATCGTCGATAATTACCGTGCTTCCTGATTTATCAGGAGCAGAGAAGGAAACTTCCTCCAAGATTTTTTCCATTAAGGTATGAAGTCTTCTTGCTCCAATGTTCTCGGTTCTTTCATTAACTTTGAATGCATCTTCTGCTATGCGCTTTATTGCTGATTCCTCAAACTTAACAGTAACGTTTTCTGTTCCTAAAAGCAGTTCATACTGTTTGGTTAAGCTGTTATGAGGCTCTTTTAAGATTCTCTCAAAGTCATCTGAGGTTAGAGCTGAAAGTTCTACTCTGATTGGAAGTCTGCCCTGCAGTTCAGGAATCAGATCAGAAGGTTTTGACATCTGGAATGCTCCTGATGCAATAAACAGAACATGGTCAGTTTTCAGCATGCCATATTTTGTGTTGACTGATGAGCCTTCAATCAGAGGCAATAAATCACGCTGTACACCCTGACGTGAAACTACACCCCTGTCTACGCCACCTTCCTGACAGATTTTGTCGATCTCGTCGATAAATACGATACCGTTGTTTTCTGCAAGCTCGATTGCTCTAGTTCTTAAATCATCATTTTGTGTTAGTTTTGCGGCTTCTTCCTCCAGCAGGATCTTGAAAGCCTCACTAATCTTCATTTTTTTTGTGGTTTTCTTTCTAGCATGCATTGAGTCGAAGATTGACTGAAGCTGATCATTGATCTCATCCATACCAGGAGCGCCTCCGATTACATTTACCGTTGGACTCTTGTCGGAGATTTCAATTTCGATCTCTTTATCATCAATTTCGTGTTCCCTGAGTTTCTTTCTGAACATCTGTCTGGCAGAAGAATTGTTTTTTTCTTCTTCTGTAGCGCTTGGGTTAGGGAGCAGCGCATCAAGGATTCTTTCTTCAGCAGCATCTTCTGCCTTAGCCTTGTTGTGTTTGAAAGCTTCTTCCTTGACCATTTTCATTGAAACGTCAGCCAGCTCTCTGATGATTGACTCTACATCCTTTCCTACGTAGCCAACTTCGGTATATTTTGTAGCTTCAACTTTAACAAAAGGAGCTTTTGCAAGTTTTGCTAGTCTTCTTGCAATTTCGGTTTTACCAACACCAGTTGGTCCGATCATAAGAATGTTCTTAGGAACGATCTCGGTTCTTAAATCTTTAGAGATCTGCATTCTTCTCCAACGATTTCTCAAGGCAATTGCAACCGCTTTCTTTGCTTCTTTCTGTCCGATGATGTATTTATCTAGTTCGCTTACAATTTCGCGAGGAGTTAATTCTGACATCTTCTTAGTTCTCTAGAGTTTCAATAATATGGTTTTCGTTTGTGAACACACAGATATTGCAGGCAATATCAAGAGACTTCTTCACAATTTCAACTGCGGATAAGTCGGTGTTTTCTACAAGAGCTCTTGCTGCTGCCAAGGCATAGTTTCCTCCGGAGCCTGTTGCAAGAACATCATCGTCCATTTTTACAACATCACCGGTTCCTGTGATCATTAGTGAATCTTTTTTATCTGCAACAATAAGAATTGCTTCTAATTTCCTTAGAGCTCGGTCTGAACGCCATAACTTTGCCAGTTCAATACTTGCCTTTTCAAGAATTCCCTGATGTTCTTCGAGCTTCTTTTCAAACAGATCAAGTAAAGTAAATGCATCTGCTGTAGAACCTGCAAATCCAGCAATTACCTTTCCGTGAAATATTTTTCTAACCTTTCTGGCATTGCCTTTCAGTATTGTGCTTTGTCCCATGGTAACTTGTCCGTCTCCACCAACGGCCACGATTCCATTTCTTCTAATAGATACGATAGTTGTCATTTATAATCCTTATTCTGTTTCTAACTGGCACTCATCAACTAAAGATAATTGGTCCATTTTCTCAAATGTCTTAACAGCATTATCTCTTGAGTCAAATGGTCCTAATTTAAGAGTGTAAGTGCCACTTTTTTCTACAACAGATGAAATCAGACCTGCAGAAAAAGCCAGATTAGCCTTATGCTCAGAAGCTTCTTTCTGTGAGGAGAATTTCCCGCAATAAAGAAATGTTCCGTGATTAGTCTGATTCTTTTTTACTTCGTTGTCTTTCTCAGTTTTAGATAATTCATTTTCTGTATCTTCATATTCTTGAATATCAGCTTCAGGTTCTGTTAATTTCTGATTATTTTCAGGAACAGAAGCTTCTGTCTGAGGTTTGTCATGGATTTGTAAGGAGGTTTCATCAATAGTAGGATTTACTGCAACAGCATTATTGTCTTCAAATGACACTTCCTCATTTGCAGAGGAAACGTCATCAGGATGAAGCATCATTGTATTATTGTTCTGTTTAGATGGAACAAGCATTAGACAAATTAAAATAAAAACAAGTAAGCCAATTCCGCACACTGTTAGATTTTTATATTTAATTTTTGAATTCTCATTCTTTTTCAGCAGAAAAGCTAAGGCTTTATTATAGTAGGCCAATAATGCCTGTTTTAAATTGTCCACTCTTACATCTGCTCCATAACATTAATGCCTAGAAGACCAAGACCCTGTTTTAGAACTTTTGCGGTAACTTCACAAAGTGCAAGTCTGCTCTGCTTGGTTTCCATATCAACTGTATCCTTCAATACAGGGCATGCTTCGTAGAAATGCATAAATAAATTAGATAGTTCAAACAGATAATTACATAGTAGGTTTGGTAAAGCTTTGTTTCCTACGCTGTATACAGCCTCAGAGAAGGCCAGCAGTTTATTTGCAAGCTCCTCTTCTGCTTCACAGCTAATAATGATTTTTCCTGGTTTAATATCTTCTGCTTTGCGGAAAATAGCTCTGATTCGGCTGTATGCATACTGCAGATAAGGAGCAGTATTACCCTCGAAAGATAACATCTGATCCCAGTCAAAAATGTAGTCTGTTGTTCTGTTCTTGCACAGGTCTGCGTATTTTACTGCACCCATGGCTATATTATGAGTTACAGTCTCTTTGTCTGCCTCTGATAAGGTAGAGTTTCTGTCTGCAAGGAGAGTCTTTACTCTTGCTTCAGCCTGCTTCAGCCTCATCAAGAACATCTCTTAATTTTACAGTTCCGCCTGATCTTGTCTTGAATGGCTTGCCATCTTTTCCAAGCATCATTCCGAATGGACAGTGTTCTAATGAAACTTTGCTGTTGGTGTATCCTGCTTTTTCACAAATAGCCCAAACTGTTTCCAGATGCTGCTGCTGACGGGAATCTGTGAAGTAGAGAATTCTTGTAGCCTTAAGCTTTTCAACTCTGTACTTGATACATGCGATATCTGTTGTTGTATAGAGGTAACCACCGTCATTCTTTCTTACGATATTTCCTAAAGGTTTGCCTTCCTTGTTTTTAAACTGAGGCAGGTAAACAACAATTGCTCCCTGATCTTCCTGAGCTATACCCTTATTTAACAGATCCTCTACGACCCCTGGAAGCATATCGTTATACAGACTTTCACCCATAATATCTTTATCAGATAGGGTTACATCTAATCTGTCGTATAGTTTCTGATTCTGAACCATGGTCATTGTTACCAGCTTTTTCCACATTTTGCGGCAGTATTCATCACCACCTTGAAGCTGAACAACATAACTTCTTGCTTTTACAGCAAATTCTTCATCAGTGTCGTAACATTCCTTTGCTTCCCTGTAGAATGCCTCGAAATCAGATAAATCCATGCCTGCACCGGACTCATTCTCTTTTTTCTCTAGATAAGCAATGAGCATACCGAACTGAGTTCCCCAGTCTCCAATGTGGTTTGCACGAATAACATTATTTCCCAAGAATTCCAGAACTCTTACAACAGCATCACCGATAACTGTTGAGCGAATGTGGTGAACAGCCATTTCCTTTGCAACGTTAGGTGCTGAATAATCGACCACAATGGTGTCTGGATTGCTTATCTTTTTAACACCTAATCTTGCATCATTATTCATCTCTTCAAGAGCATCGGCAATTGATGCCTTGTTGGCAAAGAAATTAATAAATCCTGGACCTGCAATTTCAATTTTTGAGATGTGAGGATCGCTAGGGATATTATCAATAATATCCTGAGCAATCTGTCTTGGATTCTTCTTTAGAGGTTTTGCCAACATCATTGCAATATTTGAGGCAAAGTCACCGTGAGCTCGGTCTTTTGTGCGGTCAACCCGGATGTTACTCAATAACTCAGGTGTAATTGAATTGTCTTTATTTATTGATGAAATGCTTTCTCTAATTAATTTTTCAATAATCTGTTTCATAAATATCTGCGAACAGAAGCCAACTCTTTTTATAGGTTGGAGAATATTCGCACCTCTAGTTTTATTTCAATTGAATTAATTCTTGCTGCAGCAGTTATTTTATTCTTTCAGTTTGAATTAGGTCTCTGACCGCGGAGTCCTTATCCATTTTTATCTGATGAATGCTAATAACATAATGAAAATACTATGTTTTATATAACCGCCATCCCTCGATTTTTATTCACAATGACAAAGTCTTTGCCTGAATAAAGAAAATTTTTTGAGAAGAATACCATAAAATGCGCCTAGCACATAATTATTGGATCAACTTCAATTGCGAATCGTAAATCTTGAGACAAGCTTTTCCGTGAAACTATATTTCGAACTTCTGTTAAAAACATATTTAACGTTTTTCTGCTTATACAAGTAACCAGCATATGGAAATGGTAGCGATTCTGCTGTTTCTCCATTTTATCAGACATAACAGGAGTTAAAGCTAAATTCGAATAATTATAAGCGATCCCTGAAAGCTCTGAATAAAGCTGATTGAGGAATGAATAAGCATTAATACGTTCTGAGCTGTTGCTTAATATAAAAGCCTGATATGTATATGGGGGTAACATTAGATTTTTTCTAGTCTTTAATAGTTCTTCCGCTATATTTAAGTATGTACAATCAGGATTAATTAACTGGTTTATAAGCAGATTGTCCTTATGATGAGTCTGAATTATTACTCTTCCTTTCTTGTTTCCTCTACCTGATCGTCCTGATACCTGTGTTAATAACTGGGCTGCATTTTCAAGTGATCTGTAGTCGTCAGAAAATAGAGAAGAGTCAATATCTAAAATACCGACCAATGTGACATTGGGAAAGTCATGCCCTTTGGCAAGCATCTGGGTCCCAATCACAATCTGAGATTTTCCTGATGTTATCCTGTTTAATCTGGTTTCAAGCTGTGTTTTGGAGGTAACGACATCTCTGTCTATTCTTTCAATTCCTATGTCTGGGTATCTGGTCTTTAGATATTCACTGACCTGTTCTGTTCCAAACCCCTGTTCAAATAAGGCCTCACTGTGACATTGAGGGCAGATGTCAGGAATTGGAACAGTATTTTCACACATGTGGCATTTTAATCTGTTAACACCCTTGTGTACGGTTAAAAGGTTGTCACAGTGAGGACACATGAAAACATGTCCACAGTTGTGACATACCAGATGATGAGCATAGCCTCTTCGGTTAAGAAACAGCATTACCTGATTGCCTTTAGCGGTTTCTTCTCCGATTTCCTTTTCAAGAGTTTCACTTACACCTGTTTTCAGACCATCGGTTAATGGTTCACTGGCAATGAAGCTCCTCCTGCTCTGATAGTTAAATCTAATTTTTTGTATAAACCTTTTTTTACATTAAAAATAGTTTCAAGACTAGGTGTGGCAGAACCCAGAACAATAGGGCAGTTATTCTGTTTTGCTCTTATTATTCCAAGAGAGCGCGCGTGATATCTGAATGTGTCGTTCTGTTTGAAAGAGGAATCATGTTCCTCGTCTATAATAATGAGTCCCAGGTTTGGAATAGGTGTAAATAAGGCAGTTCTGGTCCCTATTAGTATCCCTGATTTACCACTGGCCATATCTATATAAGCATCCAGTCTCTCTCGGTCAGATAAAGCAGAATGCATTGAAGATACAGGGACGTTGAATCTTCTGTAAAATCTGTTGAAAGTCTGAGGTGTTAATGCTATTTCTGGAACTAGAACTAGAGCAGCTTTTCCTTGTTTTAATACTTCTTCAATAACTCTTAGATAGACTTCGGTTTTACCTGAACCGGTAATACCATTTAAAAGAAAGACTCCGAATTCTTTTGTACTGGATATGGAAATAATTGCATTTTGCTGTTCAATGTTTGGTACAGGAGGAGTTTCCTTTAAAATAGGTAAATCTGTATCTGTAAATTTTTTTTGTTCTGTTTCAAGTTCGGTTAGTTTTGCTATACCTTTTTTTACTAGGGCGTTTTCTGTCTGACTTGAAACCCCTCTTTCTCTTAGTTCTTTTCTTTTTACAGCTCCATTTTTTAGAACATCTATTAGTTTTAACTGTTCTTCTGAACGTATTTTCGATAATGTTTTATTATCTGGTTCTCCGCAGAGTTCAAGTGCAGGGATACTTTCATAGGCATATGATTTTCCGTCTCTTAAAAGTTTAGGCAAAGCAACGTTATAACACTGTCCTAGAGGATACTGATAAAAAGCACTTCCAAATTCCAGAACTTTCTGTATGTCCTTGGAGATGAAGGAAACTTTATCTAAAAGCTTCGCCTTTTTGAGTTTTGAAAGTGGATGTTTTATTTCAGGATTAATATCTGTGATTATTCCAATACTGTTAGAACCTGAGAAATTAACTTCAACTCTTGAGCCAACACACTCAGGTCCGATAATTCCATCTATTTTATATGCGAATTTCTGATGCAGAGGTCGGTTGATCACGACATTAACAAGTGTGAAGTCGGAGTATTTCATAATATAAGGACATTAGACTCTCAAGTAATGATAATGAATCCATTTTATCACGCAAATAGCGGTGGTATAAAACACAGTTCTTTCAAGATGAAGGTCTGTAGAAAAGCTTTTATATACAGATTTTGACGTTATAATCTACTGAAAATTAATGAAAATAACACTTGCATAAAAAAAATTAATTTACTATCATAAGCCACCGTTTCTATTAATAGGCGTGTGGTATTCGACGCAACCGCGGTTGAAAGCGCGACACGCAATGAGGTTCAAATGAAAGAGAATATTCATCCAGAGTACAAGGAAGTAAATGTACGTTGCTCATGTGGTAACACTTTTAAGATCCGTACTACTGCAGGTCATGATTTAAGCTTAGATGTTTGCTCTAAGTGCCACCCATTCTTCACTGGTAAGCAGAAGATCGTTGATACCGGCGGAAGAGTTGAGGCATTCAAGAAGCGTTTCGGTGGTATTTCATCACTTGCTATCAAGCACTAATAGTGAACGTTCAAGCATTATGAAAAAAATAGCCTTCGGGCTATTTTTTTTTACCCTCCAATCATCTACACGACATCATATTCCCTTGTTTATCCTATTTTCACTGTTCAAAACTTAATTCAGCGGACTTTTCTTTGTTAACAAAATATTAAGAATAAACGAAAAAATTATTCAAATTGTGAATTTTCTATAAGTAAAAAAAATCGTACATGCTAGACTAATCTATGAAACGGTCGGGGAAATTTATATATTTGAACACTCTTCTTTCCCTTGATAATAATCAATGGCTATAAGGAAGATTACAGCTTTCTCCATTTTTATTTTTTATGTATCAACTTTCTGTTTTTACATACAGCAAAACAAACAATAAGAGGTGGTTATTGTGTCACATGATGCTAAATTATTACGCGAAAGAGCCTTAGCCTATCATGAGAATCCTGTTCCAGGAAAAATCAAGGTAGTAATTACAAAACCAGCTGAAACAGCAGATGATCTGACCTTAGCTTATAGCCCAGGTGTTGCAGAACCTGTCCGTGCTATTGCTGATAATCCTAACGATGCATACCGCTACACAGGAAAGGGAAATTCTGTAGCTATTATTTCGAATGGAACCGCTATCTTAGGTTTAGGTAATTTAGGACCTCTAGCATCAAAGCCTGTTATGGAAGGAAAGGCTTTGTTATTTAATCGTTTTGCTGGTATTGATGCTATTGACATTGAAGTAAAGCATAAAACTGTTGAAGATTTTATTACAACTGTTGAGTGTATCGCAGACACCTTTGGAGGAATTAATCTTGAGGACATCAAGGCTCCAGAGTGTTTCCTCATTGAGCGTGAACTTCAGAAACGCTGTCAGATCCCTATTTTCCATGATGACCAGCACGGTACCGCAATTGTTACAACCGCTGGTATTCTAAATGCTGTCGAGTTGCAGGGTAAGAAGATTGAGGACTGCAAGATTGTCTGTGTAGGTGCAGGTGCTGCTGGTGTAGCTTGCTCTGATTTGGTTTTAGCCTGTGGTGCTAAGAAAGAAAACTTCTTCATGATTGACCGTCATGGTGTAATTCGTTCTGATAGACCTCAGTACAACAACGGTGAAAAGCCAAGATTTATTAATGATGCTGGTCCTAAGACTCTATCTGAGGCAATTAAGGGAGCAGACGTTATGCTTGGTGTTTCAGGTCCAGGTTTGGTATCTGAGGATGATGTTAAGAGCATGGCTCCAAATGCCGTTATTTTTGCCTGCTCTAATCCTGATCCAGAAGTTGACCCTGCTTTGGTTGCTAAAGTTCGTCCTGACATCATTATGGGTACAGGCCGTTCTGATTATCCAAATCAGATTAACAACGTTCTGTGTTTCCCTTATCTGTTCCGTGGCGCTTTAGATGTTCGCGCAACCTGCATTAACGAAGAGATGATGAAAGCAGCGATGAATGCCTTAAGAGATTTGGCTAAGCAGCCAGTTCCTCCTGAGGTTGTTAAGGCTGCAATGGTTGATCATCTTGAATATGGTCGTGACTATCTGATTCCAAAGCCAATGGATCCAAGATTGAGATCTCAGGTTTCAGGCGCAGTGGCTCGTGCTGCTGTAAAGAGTGGGGTTTCTCAGATTCCTCTTCCAGATTGCTATAAATAGTAATTTCAGTTTTAATTGCTGATAAAGATAATCCTCTCAATTGAGAGGATTATTTT
>NZ_CACVSS010000143.1:0-3455 GCF_902756765.1 uncultured Succinivibrio sp.
TAGTTAAAGCGCAGAGTGTTGGCAAGATTTGAAGAAGCAAAAAAGTTGTCCAGCTTAAAATCGGTGAACATACCGTAGCTGTGTCTTTTAAGCTTCACCTCAAAGGCATCGATTTTGTCGGTTATGCTGCGGTAGTAGGTGCCTATGTCTCCTGTAAATCTGGTCTTTGTACTTCTGTAGAAGGGATTTTCCAGATACACATCTGCATTGAAGATATTGCCGTGAATATCAAGGTCACGGTATTCTCCGCCTAGCTCATAGCTTGAATAGGACAGGTCGGTACCTAAGACATTCAGATTGGAATTTACAGGGACACGATAGTCAAAGCTGAAATTGTTCTGCTTATTATCAGTGGTGGCTAAAAGCAGATTTGACCTGTCGGCATGATGGGAGACATCATTGCAGGTTAAAACTCCTACAAAACGGTTCTCTCCGGTAGTCTTATTGCCATAATTGTCATAGAAGGTCTGAAAGGAGAAACGTTTCTTTGGCTTTACATCTAAAATCAGGTCTGCCCCATTGTTATTTGAATTCTCAAAGAAGCCAGAGACATCAAAAACATTCAGGTCACGAACCTTTAAGAGAGAATCATTAAGCTCAGTGGAGTTTACAGGGCGATTCTGCAGCTTTCTGGTTTTCTCGAAGATACGATAGATGGTGCTAAGATTTATGGAGCTTAGATTTCTTAGCTTTATCTCATTGAGTCTGGTGGTCTCAACTACCACCTTAAGCTCTCCGTTGTGGCTCTCCTGTTCAGGATAGAAGGCCTGAGCGGTTAGATAGCCGTTGCTCTTGTACACTGCAGTAAGTGCATTCAATAGATTCTGAAGAGTCTTAACGGTGATTTCCCTGCCCATATATGGTTTAAGCACTGCATCAAGTTCACCTCTGCTGAGTTTTGCAGTTGATTTGATTTCAACATTGTTCAGAGTCTGAGCACATACAGTGCCGGTAAAAACGAATAATCCGGCCAGAGCAAGATTTAATAGAAATTTTTCTTCTATTTTTGGGAGAAAATGTAGTGCGTTTGTAATAACTATTAATCATGCTTATGCTAAAAAATAGCTCAATTTCTTGCAGTTCACAGAACCTAAATTAGAAATTCTCGCGAAATTATTTTTCAACTTTCTTGTACAAGGTAATCTGACGTTTGTCCTTATCGCCATTGAAAACGCACGCGATCTGGATTAACTCTCTGTCTCCAAGATTTTCAAAACCATAGCGTTTTTCAATAATCTGTTGCTCCGCATCCTCAAGCTTTTTCTGTTCTTCACTATTTATATCCGTGTATTTCAGTTCAAGTACAACTCTGCGCTTTGGGAAGTTTACAAGAATATCACTTCTGCCTCTGCTGTTATGTTGCTCGACTTGAACATCATGATTCTTGCCAATCAGATAGACCTGCAGCAGTGCTCTTAGAACAGACTCATTATCAACAGGATATTTATCATAAGATAGGGCTGCTAATACTTCATTGAAAAGCGAGATAATATCTTCAACAGAGCCTTGTTCAAGAACATAATTTTTACCGGTGGAATATGGAGAAATATTCTTCTGAAAGACTTTTAAACTTAAAAGTCTGAATAGAGCAGATTTAACTTCTAAATTTGCCGCACCAAGAATCACGTTATCATTAGGATCAAGGTCTGATTTTAAAGTTAAGTATCCGGTCTGACACATCAGAACATTTTCATTAATATCAATCAGAGAGGTTGGGTTCGCAAAATCGTTATAAGGAATTTCAATCTCTGAGGTCAGAAGATTCTCTATATTCAGATTGTGTGATTCCATATAGTTCATAAGAATAGATGGAAGACCACCAACTTCGTACCAGTAATCTCCGAAATATACTTCTTTATCGGAAACAATACTATGAAGAAAATTATTAACAGAATAGGTAGAGAATACCTTATTACGATATTTTCTATCAAAGCAGTAACTATCATAATGCGCTGCCATTCTATCGATGAATTCTTCGCAATCTGCATCTGTTACCTTATCGGTTGATTTATTATTCTCGTAAGATACGCCGAGTCTTAGGTAATCAATATAGAATTTTTTTATTTCATCTCTAGTGAAACCTATCATGTTAGAAAAGGCGTATTCATAGCTTAAGTCCATAATATCTGAGCCAACAGAAAAGATAGAAACATCTTTGAGGCGAGTTACTCCAGTAACGGCCATGAATTTAATCTGCTTTTTGCCTTTAATAGCGCCATAGAAATCTCTGATACAGATTCTGAACTTCTCATAAAGTTCTGGATTGTTAATATTGGCTGTTAGCTGACGATCATATTCATCAATTAGCAGAACCAGTTGCTCACCATCATTCATAGCATCAAAAAGATTTGATATGTAAACATTCGGTTCTTTATCATCAAGAACATCTTGTATTTTTTGAGCTCTGGCGAATTTATAGATAGATAAACAAAGCTGTCTTTTAAATTCAGATAAATCTGTTGCAGAGTATTCAAGAAAACTTAAATGAAGAACGGGATACTTCATTTGATCCCATTTGTCATAAATCCATGTTCCCTTGAAATAAGGATCAACTCCTTTTTCAAAAAGAGTTCCGATGGTGTTTAGAGTCAGAGACTTACCGAAACGGCGAGGACGTGAAAAGAAAACTCTTTTATAATTTCTTGTAAGATTATAGATATATTCAGTCTTATCTACATAGATATAATCACTATCTAAAAAATCTTCAATGTTTTCTGACTGAGCAATATTTTTCATTTACACGACCTATCAACTGATTTCAATATGATAATTATATCATTGATGACTAAACCTAAGATAAACACAAAAGTAACACTATAAATTTTGATCAAAAAGATCGGTCATATATGATTTCAGATCGATCTTTTGAGGTACTGTTACTCCCAATTCCTCATAGCAGGTCCTAACCTGCTTGTTTGCCACCTCAACATATACCTGCTCAGAGTTTTTGTCTCGGAAACACATTAGTGACTGACATTTACCAATCATTGCTGAAAATGAGTATACTGAGCCTTTTCTTATCTGCTGAATTTTGCTTCTTAAGATGGAATCTATAACATCACTGAGGATTTTTCCTCTTACAGTCAAATCACTCCATTTACATAAAGGCAGTAGCTTCAGGTACTCTTTATCCGTCTTAAAAGCGGTTTCAATATTGGTTCTGCAAAAGTATTCATCAAGCATCTGAGCTGGTGTTTTTAGATAATTGGCTATACGTACAAAATAGCCGAATTTAACCTCGTACCAATTCTTTTCCCAATTTGTTGTAACTCAGAACCACCATTAAATTAAAACTTTCTCAGTTTCGCCTTTGAAAGCGAGAGCCAATGCTTCGAATGCATTTATGCCATGCTTCTTGGCGGTGCTGAGATAGGATGTAATCTTGAGGTAGGTCTGAGCTCCTCCCTTTGTACGAAAACATCCTGAAACCTTTGCTTTAGTCTTTACATTGCGTA
>NZ_CACVSS010000143.1:3475-4270 GCF_902756765.1 uncultured Succinivibrio sp.
TCTCTCCGCCTGATTGTTATCAAATGGAACCAGGAAATTATGTATAAACAGACACACCGAATCCTTAAGCTTAATCAGCCTGTCTATTAAGGCTCTTTCCTTGCCTTTCTTCTTTTTTCCTCGTTTTTTAGGCTCTATCTTATCCGGAGGAGGACATTCCTTCTCTGCATAAGCCATGATTTCGTCATATTCTTTCCCAAATACTTTTATAAGATTCTCGCTTAACGTGATTTTGCCTTGTTCTATAGCCATTTCCTTGGCGGTTTTCATGGTTATAAGCAGAGTCTTGAATCTTTCTGTCCATACATGAGTCGGATTATTCTCAATATTGGCTATAAGTTCTCTTAACAGATGAGCGCAGCAGACAGCATGGAGAATATCTTTGAATTTCCAGTAGGCGCCCCAGCAGTCACTTCCTGGCCGCGTTTCTTATTGACGGTAAGGTAGGTGTATTTGTCATTCGAGGAGTTATGTACCCACTGTGTAGAGCCTTCGACTCTGACACCGGTTTCATCGAAGTTAACAACAGAAGAGCCAATCAGGAGTTCTTTGATTTTCTCTACTATCGGTGTTACCTTTTGTCCGCATTTTTCTACCATTGAACAGATAGTTCCCTCTGACAGAGTTACATCAAACATACCGTCAATGATATTCTGAATTCTGTCTGTACTTACTGCACCAAAGGAGTTTAGAAGGCCAGCCATTGCAGTAAAGGTATCTCCATACTGAACATAGGCTTTAACCTCTTCAGGGAATTCTCCTTTCAGCTTACTTTCTCCACATGGACAGGCTACT
>NZ_CACVSS010000144.1:0-4811 GCF_902756765.1 uncultured Succinivibrio sp.
TCTTTGCTTCATTAAGCTGATTTCTGTAAGAAGTTTTAAGATTGTAAAGGTTCTGGCCATTAGTAATAAGTTCAGAACGGACTAACTCTAACTGTTCTTTGGTTAAATCGCGCTCAATGTTATCAAAATCAGTGAATTTAACGGTCTTAACACCATTGGTATCGGAAGACAGATAATCAAAGTATTCAATCTTTTCTTTCAGATTGTCTTTTGTTCTTCTATCACCGCTGAATTTATATCCAATTGAAGAGATAAAATACATCTGGGAGTTTTTGTTTTCCTCAAAGCCTTCAGTTGCATCTTCAAGCTTAGTTAATTTGAAATCTCTGAATTGATCTACTGATAGTTCTAATTCAATAACACCATCTGCTGCAGGTGTATTTACCCATTCTTTGTAGAAATCAGGCTCTTCATCAAACCATGCAACAGTATAGCCTTCAGCTTCTAAAGATTCTCTAAAGGCTTTGGAATTATCGTTGAAGATATTACCCTGATATTTAGTGTCTTTGATTGCGTACAGCATCATTAAGCTCCTTCAAATAAAAGTTGGTTAGTAGGTTTAACTTTTTCCTATCATGGTATTTTGTCTTATCACCAATCCAGGACTTAAATTGATTTGTTAATATGTCTGGTTCAATAACTCCTGCCTTAACAAGTTTGGCCAAATGAGAGATTTTTCTTTTCTCTCTGATTACATTATCTCTGACCATTCGTTTAAGAATGCCGTTGGAAGGAGTTAGATCGTATTTTGTCTTTAACCAGGTAAAGCCATGTGAGAGTTTTATAATCTGTGTTTTATTAGGATGAACATATAGGCCTAGCTTATCAGCTTGTTCTTTTATTTCTTCAAGCAGGAACTGCAGTCTGATCTTATCTCTTTCAATGATATAAATATCATCCATGTATCGGCCATAGAACTTGCACTGTCTAACCACTTTACACCAGGTATCAATTGGAGTTGGATAAAATATCCCTGCAATTTGAGATACTGGGGCACCAATGCCTAGACCTTTGTGTAGAAAGCGTTGACCGGTTAATAATTCTTTGGGAACTTTCTGCCACTCAAGTGAATTAAAGATAATGTTATGTTCATTAGGTTCTGTTATATATGAAATATCTGTTTCATGAGCCTTCAGCATTACTCTTAACAGATGTTCTAACCTTTGATCTGGGATCTTTGAAATAATTGATTGAATCAGTGGTTCATGAGGAATATTGTCAAAGAATTTTCTGAAATCAACTTTAAGAATATAACCATCAGTGCTATTGATGGCCATGTATTTTCTTAAATGCGTTTCTAATCTTGCCCTTGTAAAAGAAACACCTTTTCCTTTTAGGCTTGCACCATTGTCATAGATTAAATAACGTCTAAGGTTAGGAACCAGAACGGAATCACAGAGAACATGCTGAAGCAGACTATCTCTTACAGATAAAGCTTTTACAAGTCTTATATGGCCACGTTCGCTTAGAGTAAATACATTAAAGGGATTAGGTTTATATGTGCCCTGCTCTATTTCATCAATCAACTGCAGAATGTTTCTGCTGAGGTTCAGATTGAAATGTTGAGTGCTATCCTTCCAACCGCTTACAGATTTGATCTTATGAAAAGCTTTGTAGTAGTTATCTGGATTGAGTAGAGCATCAAAATACATTTAAGAGGGAGTCCGTGCTGATAGCTTTAGCGGTCGTAACCGAAAGCGTCACGGACTAGGTTCACCTCATGGAAGAACTGCTTCCACAGAGGAAAGTCACACTCTCCTGCTTTGCTGCTGACAACTCGGTATATAACCTAATAATCTGTGTCATGTAAGCATAGGGCGCACACCACCAACGTTCGAAGCGTTGTTGTAGTTGGCATTACCATTGTTGTTGACATTCGCAAAATTAGACGAAGAGACAACTGCTTTTAGAGTGTGGCTGTATTTGCGTTTTCATTACGCAAATCGTTGAAGCGTTTATTATCTGACTTTCTCCAACCTTTGATTAAAGAAATCTCCTTTTCAACTAACTGAATGTAAGGAGTATATTTCTTTGTGGCCACTGGGAATACATCAATAATAAACTCTAATTCTTTTAAAATCTGCTCACAATTTCCAATTGCTTTATCCTGGAATAAGCGCCTTTCTTGCGCTTCTCTGAAGTCAAAAGCATAAATAGAATTAGCTGCAGTGAGATTTAATAATAGTTCGCGTGTTAATTGCCATAATGAATCACGAAATTTTTCTATAATCCATTGTGGGTATTCAGTATCAAACCGTGTAAAGCCGTATTTATTAACAATTGCTAAGAACATCTGTTGATCTTCTGGCTGCATATCTTTTGTGATAAATTCAACGGTTCTAACACCTTTCTTTATTCCAAAATCACGTGCCATCAGCATGAAGAAATCGCGCCTGAGCTTCTGAGCATTAGTGAAAAATTCTAATTTAGCCTGAGTACGAAATCTTTTTAAAACAGACAACTTAACATCCTATAGGGCGCCACAAGGGCGCCCAGATTAAAGATTACTTGATTAAGCAGAAAGGGCGCACACCACCAACGTTCGAAGCGTTGTGGTAGTGGGCACCACCATGGCCGCCGACATTCGCAAAACGAGACGAAGAGACAACGTCACGAAGCCACCACCAGTAACGGCTACCTGCTAAATCAGTAAATCTTAAACTTGAGTTATGGCTGAAAGCACTAATTATCTTAGGGAAATCATGTCTATCCTTATAACTAGAACTCATCTTGCTACCATAAACCATTGATTCAGTCATTATATCGCAGGCCTCTACAGTAGTCCATTCAGCATCAGATGATGCGCCAGTAAAGCCACCGCCTGCCATTGAAGCCATAGAGGTGTTAACGGTCTTAGTTAGGTATTCTCTGAATGAACATACATGAGAAGAACCAAAGGCATTCTTGATGCCGGTTCTAACTGCAGGCATCTTAGTTGTGTACATGTATGAACCCTTATAACCACCGGCTGTGGTATTTGTAGAATTCATATATGAGGTTCCAAGCTGAATATCAGGGAACACTAACACATGATGCTCTGTTAACTCAGTATCACCATAATGAAGGGCATAGTCACATTCACCTACAACCCATTTTGCCTGATATGTTGTACCGCTGATGGTAACTGGTAATTCAATATAATCACCTGGATAAATATCATCAAAAGTGCCATTGGCCACATTCTCTGAGAATTCACCACTGGTGAATAATGAAGTGATGTTCTTACCGCGATATAAAGCATTATGTTGAGGTGCACCTGAAGGGCAAAGGTCAAACAGAGAAATGGTTCCTTTGATTTCCTTTGCATTTGGCACCATTGCCCAGACATCTTCATCAGTGCCAGGTTCTACCACACCTGCAGTGGTATCAGGACCATTAGCGCTATCTGCAAGGGCGGTCTTTAGGGTAGCAGGAGTGATGATTTTCTTTGTATCTGTACCTGCAGAAGCTTCTGCTGCAGTTGCAAGCTGAGCAACACCTTTCTGTGACTCTGTTGCATCTGGGTTTAAGAAATTAGTATCTCCAAAGGTTACATACTGAGGATTACCCTGAGTAAGTACAAGTTCAAAGCTTGCATAAGCCTGAGTAGTAGCAATCTTAGATAATAGACCATCTTCACTGGAAGCAACGGCAAAAAGAACTCCACCATCAGTAACAAAACCAATGGTTTTAGCAGTATAAACAGCATCACTGACATCACCGGCTGAAACATGAATAGTATGTTCATCTGTAGCAACACCGCTTACAGTGTTAATCTCGGCAACAATATCTGTAATATCTGAAAGAACAGATAATGCACTTGCTGTAATTGCTGTAGATGAAAATATAGCTTTTGCAATGGTAACAGTGGTAGTTCCAGTTGCTTCAGCGTTAATAAGAGCCTGAATACCGGCTCTGGTTACAATGCAAGAATCTGACATTTATTTATCTCCAGTTAAGTTGATAGTTTTGCATAAGACATGGTAGTGATATGAGCAGGTGCAACTACAGTCTCATCCTTCATATCACAGTGATAATCATTAGGAGTTCTCAGATGCACGTAAGTCATTTGAGACATAGCGCCAACATAGTTCTTTGATGCATCAAAGTATTCCCATCTTTCAGGTGGTGAATATAGGTGGGTATAGACCATCTGAGAGGAATGGAAGAACTGTTTGCAAGATTCTGCTCTACTCTAATCTCAAAAGTATGAGGAACACCCTGAGGTTCCATTTCGAACCATTCTTTGATTGAAGATGCCTGACTTCCGACAATCCCAGCTAATACATCTTTGATAGCTCCCTTTGTTCCAAGGTGAGATTTAGTCTGAATTAAAGAACGGAGAACCTGTCGCTTGGTTTCAATATTCCAGGAGTCTCTCCATACATGGGCGTGCCATTGAGCAGCTAAATGGTCTAAAGTATCACTGCTTAATTCATCAAAACGGTAATAAAAAAGACCATCTTTTAGATGATCTTTTGAATCGTCACCGGCATATAAAGCTTCAGCTGAATGTTTAAATACCGGTTCTTCTTTTATTGATGAAGGAAGGAGCGCAAACAGGAGTGTCTTATCTTCCGATTTATGCATCTTCAGCTCCTCCATATGATATTGTCACATTTGAAGCAGAACATTGGGCTACGTGCTCTTTATCAACGGTTGTAAAGACAGGCGCTGTTATAACGCAACGTTTTGCGCCTGCATCACGAACCATTTTGATAAGAACATCAGGATTAATATCACGACCGATTTTACTTTGCTGCCATATTCTGTAATTTTCTACAGCCTGTAAAACAGAAGCTGTAATCTGAGATATCTTTGAAATATCATTT
>NZ_CACVSS010000145.1:0-4183 GCF_902756765.1 uncultured Succinivibrio sp.
CAATATATCCTCAATGCTTAAGGCTGTTATCACTACTGAAAAGGGAAAACGAAATGCATTGATACTGCTTATACTGTATGAATGTGCTATGAGAGCCTCCGAGCTAACAGCTTTAAAGGTAAAGGATGTTATAAACATCGACGGTAAATCCAGGCTTAATGTAATGGGGAAAGGAAAAAGGCAGCGTTACACGCCAATCAAGGAAGAAACCTCAGAGATGCTTAAGGCTTATCTCAGAGTATTCCATGAATCATCGTCACCAGATACGCCTCTTTTTTACAGCATACGCAAGGAAAAACCCGTAGCATTGACTGTTAAGACCGTAGAGACAATAGTAAATCAGGCAGCAGAGTTAGCTCGTGAGCATGATCCAACCATCCCCAAACGAGTACATCCTCATGCATTTCGTCGTAGTAAGACTACAGCTCTTTATCAAAAGGGAACGCCAATCGAGATAGTCTCTTCATTTATTGGACATTCCAGTACGGAAACGACCAAAATCTATACGACCCCATCAGAAGAACAGTTAAGAAAAGCCATGGAAAAATGCGGCTTTCCTGACGAATGGAAGAATGCTAAGGCAAACTATACAGAGGATGATCTGAAAAAGAAGATCGTTGCCTGTGGATTGACACCATAGCCAAATAAAACACCACATTTAGAGGTGCTGTTTGGCTTTTAAAAGCCATTCTGCGATATAATCTCGTGTTTTCTAAAATGTGGTGTTTATCATTAAATACGAGATCTCGTATTTAATGATCAGATACACGAGGAGCAAAGCCTGCAAAGGAGGCAAAATGTCTTGAATTAGGAAAGTCATCCGGATTTCCTATTACCGCATATAGAGTAACTGCAGATACTTGAATTAGGAAAGTCATCCGGATTTCCTATTACCGCATATAGAGTAACTGCAGATAAGACTCCTATACCTGGTATGGTCATAAGATTCTGTACTGTTTTGTTATTCTTTGCGTACTGTTTGAGGTAGAGATCAATCTGCTTAATCTGTGTTTCAAGTGCATCACGGTTTGCTTTAAAAGGTTCTGCGATCATCCTGAAATTACAAATTGCCTCAGAATGATTCTCCTCAAGGGATAACTTCAGCTTATCGGTAGCCGCATCTATCTTTGCCGCTCCTTCGCCACAGATTTCTCCTAACTCATAGAGCATTGCTCTTTGTGCATTCAGTGACTGTGTCTGCTGTTTTATGAGCTGTTCTCTGGCTGCAAGCAGATTCATCAGTGTCTGATTCTCTTCATTCCTCGCACTTATGGTTCTTACAGAGGGACAGATTGTTCCTTTGAAAATCCCCAGAGCATCAATCTTGTCTGTTTTCTGTAAGCCCAGAAAAGCTCTGATTGAAGCTGCAGGCATGATTCTGTACTTATGTCCAAGATTCTCAATAAATCTTGCCCAGTAATTACAGCCACCGCATGCTTCAAATCCAACCATCAAAGGTTGACTGACAGGAGGATTATTTAGAAAATCTAAGAAAGCTTCACGAGATAAGGCCTTGTTCTTAATCTTTTGCTTATCGGTTAGGTAGCAAACCTGAAATACTCTTGCTGCCAGATCAACGCCAACAGGAACATATCCCTGAGATATAAACATTGAGTACAAAGACAGCTCGCCTTCGTTAAGCTTTTGAGAATTGCCTGCCATTGAATAGCTCCATTGTTGTTTGTTAAACAATCACACTGTTCAATTTAAAGATTCGGCCTAGGATTGAAACTTAAGACTGAATAATGCGGCTCAAGGAAGTACCGTTCATTTTTTTCCTTGTCACCACATCATTCGCATAGTCATCGCTACTATGACCTCGGCTGACTTCTTGTCATTCGTTGTTACTACGGTTTCCCGCTGACAAGACCTCCTCAGGTAAGAACATTATCTTTCACTCCATCAATCCGCCATCTCTACATACTAGGTTCCGTCTAATTATTGGACTTTGAGTTAACTTGCACCATTATCCACCTAGCACGCCTGTAGATGATTTCTGTTCGTCGGACCAGAGATTTGCTATCCACTTCTTTCAGCTATCACGTCACCGTGACCACCTTGCGGATTTGCTAAGTCTTCCCATTAGCGGGCGACTTCGGGACTTACACCCTATAGATAATGCCCATGCTGAGCACACAAACCAACAAAAAGACCTGTTTTCATCTGAAAACAGGTCTTTTTAATTAATCAGGATATCCCTTCAAGTTACACTATAAACTTGTTAACTGTTTCGTCCATTCTTGAAGAAAGAGCACGAAAGTCATTGGTGATATTTTCTGCAGCTGCAGATGTATCAGCCATTTCTTTTGTGAAGTCTTTAATTGAAGACAGATGTGCAGACATATCCTTTGATGTACCGGTCTGCTGCTCTGTAGCTGCTGCAATCTGAGTGATCTGCAGGTTAACATCGCCAACCTTCTGAGTAATAACATCAAGAGTTGTCTGTAAATTACCGGCATTAGTTGCGATTTCATCCATCTTTGATACAGTATCAATTATAGAGTCGTTAGCTTTCTTAACATCATCCTTAACGGTGTTAATCTTAAAGGATATTTCTTTTGTTGCCTCTGCAGTTCTTACTGCCAGAGCGCGAACTTCATCTGCTACCACTGCGAATCCTTTACCATGTTCACCAGCACGGGCAGCCTCAATAGCAGCGTTTAATGCCAGCAGGTTGGTCTGACTTGCAATATCTTCAATGGTTGCGATGATTGAGTTAATTTCCTGAGTCTTTTCACCTAAGGCAAGAATAAGCTGAGCATCTTCTTTTGTCTTTTCAGAATGAGCTCTAATGTCATTTACGGTATTGGTAACAACATCCATGCCGTTAACTACAAGTCCCTTGGTTTCTTCAGATGCATTAGCTGCAAGTGAGCAGTTAGAAGAAATTTCCTGAGAGGTTGCAACCATTTCTTCTGCTGCAGAGGATGTGGTAATAAGCTTGTCTAAAACCATATTAGACTTATACTGAATTTCCTGAGAAGATGCTGTCATGTTTGTAGAAGATGTCTGGAGAACCTCTGAATCGTTCTTCATAGTGACAATGATTGAATGCAGATTATTAATCAGCTTGTTCATGTCAGCACCTAAATGACCAAGCTCGTCATGACCAATCTGAGGGATAGGATCTTTCAGGTTACCAGCTGCAATCTTTTCTGAAGCCTCTCCTAAGATTCTGATTCTTGATGTAATAGATCTTGCCAGAGCTCTGAAGAAGATAAAGTTTAGGAAGATAACAATTACGATGATTATTACATTTGAAACAGGTGATACGTCGTTTACAAGTTCTTCTGATTTTTCTCTTGAAACCTGATCAAGCTCTTTCTGGACGTCATCAACTAACTTATCAAAGGTATTTCCAAGTGGAACCAGGTAATCTTTAATAATTGAAGTACCTTTATCTACATTTCCTTCATTAACAGAATCTATAAGGATACTGCCAACGACCTTGTCATAATCAGCGATGGTCTTTTTTAAACCGTCTAATTTAGAACCGTCTACAATACCACCCAAAGCAGTGATCTGCTTTTCCATCATGGACTTGTAGTTGGAGAATGTTGTTTTCAGGTTTGCCAGATCTGCTGGCTTTGCGGTAGGGTATTTAATTGCAGCAATACGGAATTCTTTAAAGCTGGCCTTCAGTTCTCCTAAAGATTCCTTTGCTGGAATAACCACATCGATAACTGATGCTACTGATTCCTGAGCGCCTCTTGCTTTTACAAATGAGCTGATGCCGACAAAAGAGAGCAACAGAAAACTACAGAAGGTAACGACAGAGAACTTCTGTACAATTGAAAATTTTCTAACTATATCCATAGATTTAACCTTCATTCAAAATTGAAAATAATAAAACCTCTTAACGGATGCTATGCATTTAATTGTGATAAATAATAAAAAAAAATTCCCCAACTCATTTAATGATAAATGTTTTTTAATTAACCTACTTAAAATAAAAGATAAAACTTTGAATGATGTAACAATGTTGTACAATATTTGCAAAAGTGTTATATCTGTAATAGTTATAAAAGCAGGATGCTAAGAATTAAAGATTGATATATGAAATCATACCCAGGTCCTTAAGAGATTTTTCTTTTAAAGCCTGGTTGGTTCACGATCTGCCACAAAAGTAATGGCAGATCTTTAATTAACAATCGATCTCGCTGAGATGGCTTTGAGCGTTTAC
>NZ_CACVSS010000146.1:0-3356 GCF_902756765.1 uncultured Succinivibrio sp.
TTACTTCATTGTTTACGCATTCAAAAAGTCTTTTTACCTCATGAAAACGACCTTCAGTAACCGTTACCAGAGCTTCATGTTCTGAGAGAATCTCAAGCAGAGCACTCTTATATCTGGTTTTCTCCTCCGGATGTTTCAGTCCTTTTTTGAAAAGCTCAACATCCTTTGGAACAATCGGCTCTCGAGTTGAAACCTGATATGTCTTAGTTACCTCTGATTTAGGAGAGGTTATCTTATGATTAAGATCACCGTCATCAGTCACCAGCAGAAGACCTGTAGTATCTATATCCAGCCTGCCCACACAGTGCATCTGAGTAAACTTTGGAATATCACTGAAGATATTTATAACCACAGGATTATTGTTATCTCTGTCGGCACAGACATACCCTGCTGGTTTATTAAGCATAAAAACACGTTTTTTAAATCCGTCTGACGCTTCAACCTCGTAACCGTCGATAACTATTTCGTCGGTTACTAAAATCTTTGCAGCAGGATCTAAAACGATTTCACCATTTACTTCAACCTCGCCTGCCTTAATAAGCTTTGCGGCAGCAGATCGAGGTACATCGAAGTTATGAGATACAGCCTTGTCTAAACGAAGGGTATCTTTAGCCATTATATTTTCCTAAGATCAGGGTAGCATTAGTACCACCGAATCCAAAGCTGTTGGACATAATGGTATTCAGGATAGCCTCACGAGCGGTATTGGCAACAATATCAAAGCCCTTGGCATTTTCATCTAAGGTTTCAATATTAATAGAAGGAGCAATAAAGTTATTCTGCATCATAATCAGACTGAAGATTGCTTCATTTACACCAGCTGCGCCTAACGCATGTCCTGTCATGGATTTGGTTGAGGAGATTGGAGGACAGTGCTCTCCAAATACAGCACGAATTGCCTCAAGCTCCTTGATATCACCTAAAACAGTGGCTGTACCGTGAGTATTGATATAATCAATCTTTGAGTCACATGTCTCAAGAGCCTGTTTCATACATCTTAAGGCACCTTCTCCAGATGGTGCTACCATATCATAGCCGTCAGAGGTTGCACCATAACCGACGACCTCTGCAATGATGTTAGCGCCTCTTGCCTTGGCATGCTCTTCAGACTCTAAAACCAGAATACCGCCACCGGCACCGATAACAAAACCGTCACGATTTGCATCATAAGGCCTTGAAGCCTTCTCTGGAGTCTCATTAAAGCCTTTTGATAATGCGCCCATTCCGTCAAAAAGACATGAGATAGTCCAGTCGGCAGATTCACCGCCACCTGCAAACATTACATCCTGTCTGCCCAAAGCAATCTGATCACAGGCAAGAGCAATACAGTGAGCAGAGGTTGAACATGCTGAGCTTACGCTCATTGAAGCACCTCTGATCTTAAATGCGGTGGCAAGGTTTGCAGAAACAGTTGAACTCATAGCCTTAGGAACTGCATATGGGCCAACTTTCTTTACACCTTTCTCAACGAGAATGTCTGCAGATTCAACAATAGTTCTGGTGTCTCCACCGCCAGAACCAGCAATCAGACCTGTTCTGTCATTGCTTACGTCTTCATCGCTAAGACCAGCCATACTGATTGCTTCTTTCATGGCAATATAGGAATAAGCTGCAGCTTCCCCCATGAAACGAAGAACTTTTCTGTCTATCAGCTCTTTTAAGTCTAAATCTACAAGGCCGGCTACCTGGGAACGCATTTGTTTATCAACAAAGTCCTGAGCCTTTTTAATTCCTGATTTACCTTCTTTTAGTGACTTTAAAACTGCATCTACGCCTACACCAATCGAAGATACAATTCCGTAACCTGTAATGACAACTTTTTTTAATGTCATACGTACTCCAAAAAAATAAAGTTTTTTTTATATGTTATGTGCGCACATTGAACCGCATAAAGTGTGCAAGATTGCGGTTTAGTGCATTGACGAATATAAACTTCAGATGAATTATAACAATTATGTTTTCCTGTGAATACCTCTTGAGACCTATCACAATAAAAGTTGTCCTATTCTTGCTTCATCGATCACAACATTGTTAATAATAGAATTTACGCTCAAAAAGTCAGAGGAAGTCCAACAGAATGGGAACGCAAAAAAAACTAAGCTTTTGATTTGAATTTCTGAATTTTGTTGTATAATAGCGCACGTTGAAAAGACGATATATAACATATATATCAGCTTAAACCAGTATTATTTAGGTATTTATTTTTTTATATGGCAAAAGAAGAAAGCATTGAAATGCAGGGAACAATCCTAGAAACCCTGCCAAATACTATGTTCCGCGTTCAGCTGGAAAACGGTCATATCGTTATGGCCCACATCTCAGGAAAGATGCGTAAGAATTACATCAGAATTCTTACTGGTGACAAGGTTACCGTTCAGATCACTCCTTACGATCTGACAAAAGGCAGAATCACTTTCCGCGCCCGCTAAAAAATCCCCTAAAAAATATTTAACCACTTAATGCGTACAGTATTAAGTGGATTAGCTTATTCTTAATTTTCAAAAATTTGGAAGAGATTGCTGTGTCTTTAAAAGAACTTATAAAAAGGTATTTTCTTTTCTTTATTTCTGTTGTTTTTCAAGGAATTGCGATTGCCTTAATTACATTTGCAAATATAGGAACAACACCTATTTCTTCTGCAAACTATGTACTGTCGCTGCACTCTGCCTTCACTCTTGGCGAAACAACTCTTATCTTTAATATTCTGCTGATGATTCTTCAGGTAATGTTCATCTCTATAGGAAAGGATCCACTGAAGAAACACGCTGTGAATCTTTTAATGCAGATACCAGTCTGTCTGATTTTTTCCGGCATGATAGATCTAGCTATGAATCTTCTGAGAGTATCTCTTCCTGAAGAAATCAGTTACATCCTTTCCTGGATTCTGGTTGTTTCAGGTACAGTACTTCTCGCATTAGCTGTATCTATGTCTGTAACATCAAATGTTGCTATGGTTCCAGGAGAATACTTTATTAAGATCTTCCATCCTCTTGTTAACCGAACCTTCAGCTTCGTAAAGACCTTCTTTGATATCTTTCTTGTTTCGTCAGCTGTGATCCTATCCTTGTTTCTGACAGGTTTCACCCAGATTGAGGCTGTTCGTGAAGGAACGCTGTTTGCAGCCCTATGCACCGGACCTATCGTACATTTCTTTATTCCGCTTACAGCAAAGCTGAAAACAATGCTGCAGAGATAAAAAAATCCGCCGGCTGTCGTTCAAAAGGAAAACAGCCTGACGGATAACAATAGCAATTATTTGCTAGATATTCTTGATAATCTCATCTCCAAATTCGCTGGTTGTTAAGGTTGTTGCACCTTCCATCAGACCTGAGAAATCAGAAGTTACACGCTTTGAG
>NZ_CACVSS010000147.1:0-3827 GCF_902756765.1 uncultured Succinivibrio sp.
AACAGAACTTCACCAACACCTGCGCATTTGATTTTTTTAGATTTAAATTTAGAAAAGTCCAACATTTAAAGCTCCTGACTATATTATTAACTGTTTAAGAAGATGCTGGTGCTGCAGTTGAAGCTCTTTGCAGAAGCATCGATTTTAAACAGATGTTCTTTGGTTTATGCTTGCTGCCGTTTACCTGTCTGTTATCCTCAATAACACTGTCGCAGTGAGTGTCTGTACTCTGCCTGTCAACAAGCACTACTGGTATATTCAGGCAGCAGGCTGATATGTTTTTACTGAATTTTGCGGTGGGCATAATAATCAGGCTGCGTAAATTCAGCGAAGCCGCTATTTTAGATCTTATAAAATCTATAAAAACATATAAATATGTAAAAATAGATTTGCCTAAATTCCTGTTTCAACGCTGCTGGTTGCAAGATTGTTCTGGTTAAAACAATCCTGCAGTGCCGTCAGCTCCACAGGCGTTAATTCGGGAGTAGCTCCCCCTATTTTTTCTTTTATCTGATTTTTCAGATTTACAGCTGCATTTAAATCTCTGTCTATTACTGCACCGCAGTTTTTACATTCATAAACTCTGTCCTTTTAAGGTGAGATTTTCTTTTATGGCACCGCATCTGCTGCAGGTTTTAGAGCTTGGATAGAATCTGTCTGCAACCACAACAGTTCGATTAAAGTTCAGTGCCTTATACATAAGCACAGATTTAAATCTGTAGAATCCGATATCAGAAATTGCTCGTGCAAGATGATGATTTCTCATCATTCCTTTCACATTCAAATCCTCAAGGCAGATATATTCATAGTTCCTTACAAGGGCTGTGGTTACCTTATGAATAAAATCCTCGCGAATATTGTGAATTCTTAAATGAAGCTTATTAAGACGTTTTGACTGCTTTATATAATTTTTAGACACCTTCGTCTTATCACCTTTGGTTCTTGGGTGATTCTTTCGATTAAGCTGTCTTTGTAATCTCTTTAATCTTAACAGGCTCTTTTTCAATGGCTTTGGTGCTTTTATTGCCATACCATCAGACAGGACTAATGCGCTCTTTAGTCCTAAATCAATTCCCACTGCAGTTTTATTCTGCACTGCAGCTTTATGGGTTCTGTCAAACTCCTCCTGTGATATCTTAATGCTGAAGGATGCAAAGAATCTGTCGCCCCTCTGTGAAATGGTAACACTGTTGATGTATCCTTCAAAGCGAAGTTTCTCTTTTAACTGTACATAACCAAACTTAGGAATTTTCAGATACTGCTTCTGACTTTTGTTTTCAAGTCTCCTGGAGCATGACACTGAAGTCTTTACCTTTACCTGATCGCCGCCAATATAGAATGAGCCTGATGAATAACTCTTCTTTTTGTATTTGGGAAAACAGTCTTTTAATCCTTTTTTTCTCTTTCCTTTCACTCCTGCCTTGATGAAGGCACTGACTGCTCTGTCAAAATTTATAAAAGGCTGTTGACTTGCATACTTGGTGACTTCTTTGGTAAATGGATAGAGCTCTTTTTTCTTTGAGTTGAAATCATTCTTATACTTATAACCAATAGCTGATGGTAATTTTGGTTTTACAGGCATCTGTGTATGTAAAAGAGGAGATGAACTGTATTCTTTTAACTTTCTGTTATATACACTCCACTCTGTAAGATACTGCTGATAGTCTTTTGTGAATCTTTCCACACACCAGTTATAGGCAAATCTTGAAACACCAAATGCCTTGCGACAGTAAGTCTTAAACTTATTGCTGGCTTTGATTTCTATTTTCTGTGCTACTACCGGCATTTACTTTTATTCTTCTACTGCTTTTTTCAGGTTTTCTATCAGCTTTTTGTTCTTTTTGCTTCTGCTTCCATACAGCCTTGCTGAAAAGACTGTGATGATTTCAAGTACATCCTTTGCCAAATCTTCTTCAAAGGAGCATTTCTCTTCACCAGCGTTGATGATAATCACTTCTACACCTTTTGCTTCGCAGATTGAGAATATCAGCTCAGCTCCAAATCTTAACAGTCGGTCTTTATGTGTGATGACAAGTCTTTTGACTTCATTGTTAAGGATGCGGTTTATCAGAGAGGTTAATCCTTTCTTATAGTAATTCATCCCTGATCCAAGATCTGTTATGAGTTCATACTTAAAACCATGTGATGAACAGTACATCTCAAGTACCTGAGCCTGTCTTGTCAGCTCTTCTTTTTGATCGTGAGAACTTACTCTGGCATATGCAATAGTATATCTTATATCTGCATCTAATGGAATTTCTTTTCCTGATAAGGAAATGATTTTATCAAGATTGTATCTCCTGGTTCCGCCCGGTGAAATTGAATCAGGTTTAAGTTTTCCTGATTTTTCCCAGTTTCTTAAGGTCTGAACATGAACTCCCAGGATTTGAGCAGCTTTTCCAATTGAAATGATTTTATTCATAAACGTCAACAATACCTCATAAATATTATGAGATATTGTAAACAATTTATACATTTAACGCAACTGTAACTAACCCAGCTCATTTGCTATATCAGTTATATTCACCATGTGTTTTTAGGATCCACTCTTTTTCTGTTTCGTGAATTATATAAACGGAAATATGAATAACTCGAGTTAAAATTCTATAATAAAAGTTGGTGATGTTGTGAGAACACTCTCAAAGCATAAAAAATAAGAGGTATCATGAGAAAATTATCCAAGATCTTTGCTGTGGCTTCCATTTGTCTTGCAATGACACAAGCTGCAGATGCTGCTAACCTTGAGAATCTACCATCTTATGATGAGTGGCAGGAACACGCCAGTCACATCTTAAAATTTTATCTTGTTGATGATGCCAAAGGAAAGGAGGATGGTTACTTCCCTACCTGGCGTTGTGATAATGGCAAACTGAGAAACAAAAAAGCATGTGAAGGCGAAGGTGATACCAGTTGGGCATCAAAAATATGGCATCTTGATTTTACAAGAATGCTCTCCCGTCAGACCTTTGCATATGGTGCTCTGTTTAATCTTACAGGAAATAAAGAAGCTCTAAGACTACATAAGGCTGGTGTAAAGTTTCTGCTTGAAAGAGCGATGCGCAAGGACGGTGGTTTTTACAGTCTCTTTGAAGAAGGAAAACCAGTAACAGATTCAGAAATCTTTGCAGAAAACCCACAGGATCTGTCCTATGCGCTCGTAGGTTTGGCAATGAATGCCTACTTAACCGGTGATAAGAAAACAATCAGTGCAATTATCAAAGCAAAAGATTATATCTTTGACAACTATTACGATAAAGATAAGGGATTTTTAATCTGGTCCAAAAAAGATACCTACTTTGACAAAATGTCACAGGAGGAGCTTGTAGCACAACTTGATCAGCTAAATGCCTATATGCTTTTAACCTGGAGAATGCTCCCTGATAACAGTAGAAAAGAGTGGGGAGAAAAAATGAAGGAAGTAGTTGAGATTATCAACACTAAATTCTACAACGAAAAGCAAAAGCGTTTTAATGGGTGCACTGATAATCCATCCTGCTTTGATATTGAAAAAGGAAAACACCTTGATTATGGACACAGAGTCAAATCCTACTGGATGGAGTATATGACTGCACTGGGACTTGATGATAAGGATTTAATAGAATTTTCAAAAAACGGGATGATAGATGTTCATAAAAAGGCTGTATCAGCAAACGGCTATGAATTTTTTGGAGATGAGCTTTTTAATGGTGCTTCATGGTGGGTATGCGCTGAACTTAATCAGACGGCCCTCACCCTTGCACTTACAGGAGACAATGACATTCCAAATACTCTGTATAATGTTCTTAATAATGAAACAGATAAAGAATACGGAGAAGTAAAGTTTGGAG
>NZ_CACVSS010000148.1:0-3322 GCF_902756765.1 uncultured Succinivibrio sp.
TGCCTCATTCAGTATAGAAATAACTGATGAGGAATACTTAAGAACACATAAGGCAGCAGTGCAGAACAATACTGCAGCAGGAATTGATTTAGGTCTGAAATCAGCTCTGATGTTATCAGACGGGATCAGTATTGATTCACCTAAACCATTAAAGGCAAAACTTAGAAAACTTGCAAGATTACAGAGACAGCTAAACCGTAAGCAGCATCCGAGAACCAAGGATGACAAGACGGAACTATCCCGTAATTACATAAAATTTTCAAAAAAAGTAAGTAAGCTTTATCTTGAAATAACCAATATCCGTGAAGATTTTTCTCAGAAGATTAGCTCTGTTCTGGCCAATCACTATGAATACCTCTGTATGGAGGATTTAAACGTGAAAGGCATGATGGCAAACCATAAACTTGCCAGAGCCATCAGTGATGTTGGATTCTACAATATCAAGAAGAATCTTACATATAAAATGGAGTTCAAACACAGAAAACTCCAGGAAGTAGATAGATTTTATGCAAGCTCTAAGAGCTGCAGTAAGTGTGGGGCACTGAAAAAAGATTTAACGCTCAAAGACCGAGTATATGAATGTCCACAATGTGGCATGACATTAGATCGCGACTTGAACGCAGCAATTAATCTTAGACAAAAGATAAAAAAAATAGGGGAAGCTATCTCCGAAATTAAGCCTGTTGAGCTGACGGCTCTGTTATCTGATTTAGAAATAAATGGGATAACAACCAGCAGTGTTGAAGCAGGAATTTGGTAAAAAGCCTATAAATTTATAGACTTTTATATATTTTTATAGGTTTTTATAGATCCAAAATAGCGGATTTTCGAACGTTGCAGCAAAATCCCTTTTGTTTTTTTTTAAAGCAGTGACTTTATGCACTCTTCAACTTTCTTCATGTCTGCTGTTGGCTCGAAGCGGGCAACTACCTCAGCCTTACGATCAACTACAAACTTGGTAAAGTTCCATTTGATGTCAGGTTTTGACGCCAGTCCGGATCTGCTTTTGTCAGAAGATCTTCTAAGATTGGAGTTAGCTTATGTTCATCAAATCCAGCAAAACCTTTCTGAGATTTTAAATAGGTATATAAAGGCAGCTCATTAGCTCCGTTAACATCTGATTTTTTCATCAGTGTATAGGTGGTGTTGTAGTGAAGAGTACAGAATTCCTTGATTTCATCATCTGTTCCTGGAGCCTGTGCGCCGAACTGATTGCATGGAATATCAATGATCTCCAGACCCTTGTCATGGTATTCCTTGTAAAGCTGCTCGATTGGTGCATACTGAGGGGTGAAACCACATCCGGTTGCAGTATTTACAATGAGCATAACCTTTCCTTTGAAATCAGAAAGAGAAACTTTCTCTCCCTTACCACTTGTAAGCTCATAATCGTAAACCATATAAAACTCCTATGTTGCGAAGAATCTAGAGTATTCCAGAGGAAAATGTCGTAAAAGGAGCGGATTAAATCGCTCCTTCTGAATTCTGATAATTGTAAAACTGAAACAATAAATATAATCAGTCTTTCATTGCTTCTTTTGCAGCAATGGTTGCATGAATAACTGTTGTATCAAAAACCGGCAGTCTAACGTATTTCTGACTGATTAAAAGTCCGATTTCTGCACAGCCAAAGATAATGCCCTGAGCTCCCCCCATATCAAGACCGTCGATAATACGCTGATAAATACCACGTGAGGCATCTTTGATCTTGCCCAGACACAGTTCCTTGTAGATGATGTTATTAACCAGCTCGATTTCCTCTTCTCTTGGGATTAGAACTTCAATACCGGCATCGGTGAGGATGTGTTTGTAGAAATCATGGGTTAGGGTGTACTTTGTGGCCAACAGTCCAACTTTCTTGATATCTTTTTCTTTAAGCTCCATTAAGGTTGCTTTGGCAATATGAAGAATAGGGAGTCTGATATTAGCCTGAATCATTGGGACTACCTTATGCATGGTATTACTTGCAATAAGGATAAAATCAGCTCCGGCTTTCTCTAGAGACACTGCGGCGTCAGAAAGGATCTGGCCAGCCTTCTCCCAGTTGTCCTGGGCCTGACAAGCCTCAATTTCAGCAAAGTTTACACTGTTTAGAATAATCTTAGCTGAGTTATAACCTCCAAGCTCCTTCTGAACTGTTTCGTTGATTATCTTGTAGTAAGAGGCTGTGCTTTCCCAGCTCATTCCTCCGATAAGACCAATGGTTTTCATTTTTATTATCTCCAAACGCTGCAGTCTCAATTATGAGCATATGACAATTTTCTAATAGTGCAAGTTAGATACTATCATGGAACAGTTAAGAAAGAATTAGAACTAATTATCAGATTTTTAAGAAGTTATCCTGAATAATTAGTCTTTTGAGGCGGATCAATCTAATTACTAAGTACCTGCAAAATTTTCTTATAAATAAAGAGCGTTGCCTTTACATCAGTAAGAGAATTGTGCATTTCCTCATTTTCCTCTGGAACAAAACCTAAAAATGAAGAAACTGAACCAAGATCATGTTTTTCAAGATTAGGTAATTTGTTTTCGTTTTCGTATTTTCTATATAGATTGTGGACATCATCTGATTTCAAGTCTAACTCTTGGAATTGAGGAACATTATTCTTAAGCATACGCAGGTCGAACTTGGTGTTATAACCTAAAACCAGCTCACAGCTTCTGAAAAGCTCAATAATATCTTCAGAATCCTCTGTAATGTATGGCTTATCTGCGACAAATTCCGGAGAAATATGATTAACCTTCTGAGCATAATACCAGGAGGTATGATTTTGTGGTTGATAGTATCTGTCCCAGAGAACATTGCCAAGCCCGTCAATTACTGACAGCTGAAGTATTTCATCTGTGTTTGCCAGACCGGTGGTTTCTGTATCAAGTATCAGAATTTTTGAAAAATCTGTATGTATCAAAACTTACCTCTAAATTAAGTAACAGTATAAATATTATACATTCATTTTTATAAAAAAACATACTGATATTAAAAATTGTGTGGAGATATCCTCAGATAACAGGAACTTCGGGCAGACTCAAAAATCTTTCTTTAGTGACTTGTGTGAAAAACGGCTTACAAATGGAAACCACCGCTCTGAATGAGATTTGCATATGCATCTGTATTGTTATGACAGGAAGGTTCAGGTCATGGTGGAATTTGCCAGACCTGATAGTTTTTTTGATTAGATTAGAGCAAAGCAGGAGTCTCGTTCTCTGAGTTGTCTATTTCTCCTTGAGGAAGTGTTTTGCAGTACTCCTCTACAAGAGCAACTCGTTTTAAGAACATCTGCTCTCCAATGTCTTTTCCTTTGAATCCTTTCTCAACAAACTC
>NZ_CACVSS010000149.1:0-3277 GCF_902756765.1 uncultured Succinivibrio sp.
AGATTATAAAGAACAGGATTGGATGGTAAATGTTCCTTTATATCTCGTAGCAGAATGGATTGAACAGGCTGAATAGAGCAACAGAAGTAGATATTATGGATGATTGGAATAAATACAAAAACCGAATTAAAACCACAAAGCCATCATTAAGAAAGATCTCGAAGAGATAGAGGAGATTTCAGAGATTGTTGGCACGATAATAAAACATAGGCATGATCTCGACCTATCACAAAGAGAACTCGCTGAGCTTTGCGGTCTGCCTTAGTCCTCAATTGCACGAATTGAATCAGGGAAAACATCTCCAAATTTATCGACTCTACTTAAGATATTAAGAAAACTAGGATTGAGGTTTTCCATTCATTCAGTACAGAATCCAGTAAGGTATTAGTTTTTTTTCAATAATAATTTGTAGAGAGATGTAGAGTTTACAATTATCATATTGAATTTAGAATAATTTATTTTCAAAAAATCCTCTACGACGCACCATCTAAGGAGGCAACCTGTTGGTTGCTTTTTTCTATTTCTACTTATCCTCTTGAAACTACCGACAGAAAGATTTTGCAGAGAAAGCGTAACACCTGGTACAAGTTGAAAAAATCAAAAGATGAAATAACTCGGTTCAAAATTTTATAAAAGAAATCTTTACCATTAGCTTTTAAAACATATACATTTAATCTGACATTCCATGTTAATTAAATTATACAAGGAGGATGGTGGTAATAATTCCCCCCAATAATTATGAAAATTAAAACTATCCTTATAACGGCAATGATTAGCTTCTGTTCCATAGCGTTTGCCAATGCAGAAAATACAACAACAGTAAACAAAAAAACAGAAGAGCAACATATGAACACATACACACAGATTAGTCAGGATGATGCTATGCAGATGATGAAGCAAGACGATGGTCATATTATTTTGGATGTCAGACGTCCAGATGAATATGCAAGAGGCCATATTCCAGGAGCTATCCTGATCCCAAATGAAACCATAATAGATACTCCACCTTCAGAATTAAAGGACATCAATCAGATAATTCTTGTCTACTGCAGAAGTGGAAATAGAAGCAAACAGGCAGCAGCTAAACTTGCAGCGATGGGCTACACTAGAATATATGAGTTTGGAGGCATTAACACCTGGACAGGAGAGATTACTCAGTAGTATACCGAGATACTACAAAAAATCCGTGAAGCAATATAAGACTTGTTTTAATTCAAAAAAAATGCAGAGATCCCTATAAAAGAACTCTGCATGTATTTTGAAAGTGAAAATTTTACCTTGAAGCTAAAGCTTCAGTCTCATCAATATCCTGAGTGTCTAAAAGCATTTTCTTTTTCTGAAAATGCTGCATAAGACAGATGGATACCAGAACAAACAGACCAATCAGATCGGTTGTGATCCCAGGAACCATCATACATAAACCACCTAAGGCCAAAATAACTCTAAATAGAGGCTTTATGTGGAAGAACAGATATCCGTTCAGAGCTGCAGCAACACCAAAGATACCAATGAATGAAGTTATACAGATAAGAGCTATCTCCATAATCTGCAGACACTGAATCATAAATGGGCTGGCATTTTCAATCTGAACAAGAGGCTCAACATTTGAGAACAGCAGTGCAGGATTGAATGCAAAGATATATGGAACAATAAAAGCTGCAATAGCAATCTTAGTTGCATTAAAGGCTGTCTTCATAGGAGGAGCCTTTGCAATGGCAGAACCAGCATAGGCTGCAAGAGCAACCGGAGGAGTAATATCTGCGACAATACCAAAGTAGAATACAAAGAAATGAGCACAGATAATTGGAATACCGATTGCAGGAGATGTCAGGATAGGCGCGCAAACGGCAGCCATGATACAGTAGTTTGCAGTAGTTGGAACGCCCATACCCAGGATGATACAGCAGATCATGGTTAAAACCAGAGCTGGCAGTACATAGCCTGCAGATAAATGAACAACCATAGCGATAAGTTCTGATGCAAGTCCTGTTGTAGTAATACAGCCTGCAACAAGACCAGCCATAGCACAGGCAACAGCAACTGTAATGGTACTCTTTCCACCAGCCTCCAAAGCCTCAATAAACTTCTTAACAGAAATTCTCTGATCCTTGTTGATAATACCAACAAGTATTGCTACACCAATAGATACGGTAGCAGAGAACTGCATAGTGAAGATATTTGCAGAAACTAAGGATACCAGAACAACTAACGGAGCCAGCAGGTACATTCTAGGAAGCAGTTCTCTGAACTTAGGAAGATTCTCACGTGAGATACCCTTAAGACCAAGTTTTTTGGCCTCCAAATGCACTGAAACATAGATACCGGCAAAATATAGCACTGCAGGAAGAATTGCCAGGACAGCAACCTGAATATAAGGAACGCCCATATACTCAGCCATCAGGAAGGCAGCCGCACCCATGATAGGAGGCATAATCTGACCACCTGTTGATGATGCAGCTTCAACAGCACCAGCAAACTCAGGTCTGTAGCCAGCCTTTTTCATCATCGGAATAGTAATAGAACCTGTGGTTACGGTATTACCTACAGATGAGCCAGATACCATACCGCATAAGGCTGAAGAGATAACAGCAACCTTTGCTGGACCACCGGCAGAAGCACCTGCGATGATATTGGCAAGATCGATAAAGAAAGCAGAAATACCGGTTCTCTCTAAGAATGCGCCAAAGATAATAAATACAACAATGTACTTGGCACAGACATCAATAGGAGTACTTCTCAGTCCATCACCTGTTGAATAGAAAAGATCATAAATAACCTTTCCGAAACGAACAGAGCATAAGGCATAAACCAGAAGAGCGCCTACAACACATAGAATAGGAATACCCACACAACGGCGACATAACTCCATAAGTGATAACAGAGTCATAACCGCAAGAGAAATCATCAGATAGTAATCAGGATTTCTTGGGCTTGTAACCTTTAAGGCCAGCTGAATGATTGATTCTGCATTGATTGCAAAATAAACCAGAGGCACAACTCCCATAAACATCAGTACAATATCGTACCAAGGAATAGAGTTGATATGAGATTTTGTGTTCAGACCAAAATTGATGTGGAATCTTGAATCATTCTCATCATCGTTTTCGTCAAAATTGTTTCTGCGAATTGGATAATGCAGATATCCGATTACAATAACCAGAGCAATAAAGATATTTAATCTAACCTCTGGAATAGCAGTACTGAACATGGTTACATAGATGCAGTACAGAGAAAATGCAGCACACAGAAGTGTAATCACCTGAGAAGGCAATCCTGT
>NZ_CACVSS010000150.1:0-3260 GCF_902756765.1 uncultured Succinivibrio sp.
TCAAGTCCACGAAGATTAGACTGAGCCTGACCTAACTCTTTTATGTTATTCCAGAAAGTCTTGGTCAGATCGTAAACAGTCTGCTCATCAAGATCACCGCGACAGAACATCACCATCTTTATAGCCGTTGTCTTTACATCATTATCCTGTCCAGGATAGGTTCCTGCTGGAATCGTATAGGAAGCATACCAAGGGAACTTTCCTTTCAGAGTCTCAAGAATCTCATCTTCAACTGGAATAAGTTTGCTGCCAGAACTTAAAGCCTGAGTAACAGCAGAGGTAGGAACCCCCGACATAATCCATGCGCCATCAATGGTATTGTTCTGAAGCATATCAGCAGCGTCGGTAAAAGTTATGTACTCAGCATTTAAGTCATCAGGAAATTTTAAACCGGCAGCCTCAAAGTGATTCTGGCATTCGCCGTAGACACTGGAACCGGCTGAAGCTACAGCAAAATGCTTGCCCTTAATATCCTCTAAGGATTTAATTCCTGATTTAGCCGTAACCACAACCTGATTAGGATTGAAATACAAACCTGCGATAACCTTCAGATCAGGATACGCGAAGCCTTCAAAACTGTCAGTTCCGTTTAAAGCCTGATAGCAGTTGCTTGAAATAGCGATTGATACCTGAGCCTCTCCTTCAGCAACCTGATTAAGATTATCTATTCCACCTGCAGAAGCCTGACTTGAGGCACTTACATAATCAATTTTCTCATCCCACAGATGTGTTATAGCCGCACCAACAGCGTACAAGGCACCAGAGGCTGATGCTGTTGGGAAGTTAATGGAAACCTTTGCATGATTTGCATCTGCTAATGCATTTGATGCAATTATTAAACCTGCAACTGCAGAAACAAGCTTTAACATTTTTTTCATGACCTGAACTCCTATATTTATAGAAGTATTATTGATGAGATATTTATGCAAGAGCAAGCATAATTACGGGAATTATTTCAAAATTCTGAGAAAATTCCAAAAATCTTATTTTTTTTGGAAAACCTGCCCAAGAAAGAAGCAGGAAAGAAAGAGCTTCTTCAAAACATTTTGAAAAGCTAAGTTACAGCATGAGACTTAATCAAAGGCGCGCCCACAGCTTCTATTGCCTTATGGGCCAAAACCAGAGAGGAATCAATAAAATTTCCCTCAATATGATACATTTGTACTGCGATTGGAGTTTCAGTACAGCCAAGAATAAATGCCTGGGCCCCTCTGTTCCTCATAGTGGAGATGACCTGCTTTACATTAGAAGTATCATAATTAAAATTATTCGCCTTAACACCTGAGTAAATCATATCCTGAAGAGCTTTAATCTCCTCATCATCAGGAACTACCAGTTTAATATTGAACTTGTCACAGGCTTTCTGATAAATACCAGTGTTTCTCGTACCTATAGTACATAGTAAACCAACATCAGAATAGCCTAACTCCACACAGTGTTTCACTGCTTCATCAATCATATTTATAATTGGGACATGGACCTTATCTTTAAATTCATCAAGAAAATAATGAGCGGTATTGCAAGCTATCACCAGGACATCTGCCCCCTGTGCTTCAAGAAGTTTTGCAGATTGCAGCATCTTCTCCACAGGAGATTCCCCTCTTCCTTCGATAGCAGCAGTTCTGTCAGGGATCTGAGGATTGTTGTCAACAAGAATATGGATATGCTCCTGATCAGTTTTAGCGGCTGTTGACAGGATTATTTTTCGCATGAGATCGACTGTAGCCATAGGGCCCATACCACCAATAATGCCAAGAGTTTTCATACAGACACCTCTTTGCTTTACATGCTTTCAGACATACGCTTTGCTTTTTTAAAGGTTGAAGAAAAACACTCCTCTATTTTGTTTATAGAACATAAAGAGGATTTTACAAAGAAGAGGACTTGATAAACTCAGCGTGTAAGACAGTCCTTTATCTTCTGCAGACGAGGAACAATCAGGTGAACTGTAGGACCTGTCAGAAGGGCACCATAAAGAGTTCCTTCACGAACACCTTCAACACAGCTGAAATCAGTGAAAATGAAAGACGTGATGCAGGCAGTTGCAACAAGAAAAATATCAAAGAAAGTTTTTACAAAACTGAAGGAGCGGTGAATTAAAGGATGAAATACCTTAACAAAATATTCGCCGGAAAGCATGGCAACGTTGGCGATAACTGACAGTGAAATTGAGAAAGAAAGCAGTAAGGTTCCGCCAATCACAAGCCCCCATGACATAAGGTAGGTCAGAGTATCCGGCAGCATCATACGTAAAAAGAACGTAGCAGCGTCAATCATATAAGAGAACACTACAACAAAAGGAATCTGTACAAGAATGTTTATCCAGTGATCTTTGAACGAATCAGGACCAATTGCAATGAACATGATCTGTAGAACAATCAGAAGAATATTAAAGATAAGCGATGTTTCACCAAAGGTATAGTCTGAATGTAGAGAGAAAACATAATTGGCAGAAGATACCGGTGTGGTTCCTATATCAGCAAAAGTGATACAGGCAATGGCACAGCCTTGAAGCACTACAGAAAGGAGGAAAAGAAAATAACGTTTGGAAGCTTCTTTTTTGCTCATTTTACTATCACATTTATATCTACTTAATAGCAGAATCTTCAACCAGATTTCCAAGGGAAACCATCTCACAGCTCTTTTTGGCAAAGCCGATACCGATTCCATAGACTTTCTTATATCTTCTGGATATAAATTTTGAGGCGTAATCTTTTTTTATGATCTGCTTTGTGGCGGCATCAGCTACGTCATAGCAGTCTTCAAGATTTTCTGTCTTCTTTAACTCCAAAATACAGGCAGTTTTGTTATCAAAGCTATCAATAATAATATCTGAGAAACCGGTTCCGGATTCGATTTCTTCATGGTATGTAAAATTCTTAGTTGCAGTTGCAAGTCCCAGAATACCTGTCATAAAACCATGGTAGTAGAGCTCATCTCCGGTATTTCTGATACTCAAAAACTCTTTTAGCATGGTGCTGATGAGCAGCTGAGCCTCATCAGTATTATTTGCCATGAGTAAATCCACCAGCTTTAGAGCCTGATTGTACCAGTATGGGTTATCTTCTCCGTAAAGATATTCTCTTTTCTCGTTAAAACATGCCAGCACTTCCTGATTAGGTATTTTTACTTTTATCTTCCCTGTGAAATCTGAACCTTCCGCAAAGGTTACATAGCCTGTATGCAGCATCATGGTCATAAAGACATCAAAGCTTACTCTGTTTCTAAGGTCTGGATAGGTGGTAAATTCCTTTAGACTG
>NZ_CACVSS010000151.1:0-3247 GCF_902756765.1 uncultured Succinivibrio sp.
TATCAGCAAGAGCTAAGGCACATAAAACTGATTTTGCCTTGTTGACTGTTTCCTGGCATTCTGCCTTGATATCTGAATCGAATACTACACCGCATCCTGCCTGTACATATGCGGTATTACCCTTTACAAAGGCGCTTCTGATGGCAATACAGGTATCCATAGAGCCATCCTCTGAGAGAATACCTATCACACCGCCGTATGAACCGCGTTTCTTTCCCTCGTATTTATAGATAAGCTCATGAGCCTTGATTTTGGGGGCTCCAGACAGAGTTCCCATATTCATGCAGGCACAGTAGGCGTGAAGTGCATCCAGATCATCTCTTAATACGGCATGAACATCTGAAACAAGGTGCATAACAGACTGGTATTTATCAATATGCAGCATGTTATCAACATAACGGGAGCCGCATTTGCTGATTCTTGCAAGATCGTTACGAGCCAGATCAACCAGCATCAGATGCTCGGCAACCTCTTTGGTATCGGTTCTGAGTTCCAGTTCGATACGGCTGTCCAGCTCTTTGTTGATGCTGCCATCCTCGTTAAGACCACGAGCGCGGGTTCCTGCAATAGGGCTTATGGATACCCGTCTTTCCTCCGCCTCAAATCTTACAGCGTACTCAGGGCTTGCTCCAAAGATTATGTAGTCAGGATCTTTGATGTAGTACATATAAGGTGATGGATTGAGTTTCTTTAGATAGGAGTAAGCTAGTAATGGATCATTGCAGCGGTGTTTAAAGGTTCTGGATGGCACCACCTGGAAAGCATCACCGTCGATAATGTGCTGTTTTACCTTGGCAACAATCTCTCCGAATTTCTCATCATCAAGATCAGGATCAATCTTAGGGGTAACTTTCCTGATTACCAGGGTATCTTCCTGACTGAAGTCGTCGATTTTGTCTCTGAGGTCAAGGGTCTCAAAGGCGATTTCCTTGTAGGAAGCTTCATCAAATACATAGGCATCAATCTGGGTCTTCTGCATCTGATGATTTGATCTGATAGCGATATCAAATACGTAGAAGCCGTAATCAGGGCAAGGATTTTCGCCTTTTTTGAGATCACCTATGTATTCAAAGTTATTGATATAGTCAAAGGAAATCAGACCGCCGATGAAGATGTTCTTACAGCCTTTGATACTTACAATGGTCTTTCTTAAGACTTCAAAAGGGTTAGGGGACTTTAATCTGGTTTCCTCATCCATATCATGATCAGGTCTTGAGTAGGCAACGGTGAGTGTGTCCTCTGATGCGGTAAGATTAAGCTCTTTTGCAATCAGCTTTAATAAAGCTTTACCGTTCTGATTTAAGGCCTGAGCCTTAACCTTCAGATCCTCACAGGTAATCTTCAGAGCTGCTGAAACACCGATTAGGGACTGGACTCCACTCTTGTCTATAATCTCAGCACTTTCATAAAGAATGGTGTTGTCCTTGTGACAGTATTCCTTATAAAACAGGTGAGCTTCCTTCAGATATTTAGTATCAAATGCTATCGACTTCATATTCACACCTTATATTTTGAAAATTCTTTCTGAAATTTATGACCCTTATATACGAAAAAACCCGCTATTACGCGGGTCCTCTATAAGCACAACAGTTCTACCCGCAGTTAAGCAGGGCGCCACCATGAACCGTTGAAACTTCTAATCATCAATAAATCCTCAGATATCTTGTAACTTTTCTTTATCATATCCCAATCTTCTAGAAAAATTAGTGTTTTATGTAAAATAAATTAAATTGCACCATAAAGGAAAGAATTAAGAACTTTTATGGTGAGAACTACGACATAGTCTTTGCGGTGCTAGAATTTTCATAACGCGTTGGGTACCTGGGGCGCATTCAGGCCGATTATGAATAAGGAGTTTTCTATGGTAGCTTACATATGGCCGATTGCACTGATTGTTCTGTCCAACATCTTTTATAACATCTGCGCAAAGTCTTTTCCTTCTGCATTAAATCCTTTTGCAGCTCTGACCATAACCTATCTTATGGCAGCTTTAGCTTCTTTTGTCCTGTATTATTTAACCCGTGATGAGAAATCTGAGCTTTTACTTGAATATGCAAAGGCTAACTGGGTACCTTTTGCTTTTGGTCTGTGTCTTTTAGGTCTTGAGGCTGGTTTTATCTATACCTATAAGGCTGGCTGGCCTATAAGCTCTGCCTACATAGTAACGAGCGCGTTCTTATCCATCTTTCTGATAGTAGTGGGCTTTCTTCTGTATAAAGAACCTATTAGCTGGAACAAGATAGTAGGTGTGGCTGTATGTCTTTTGGGCCTTTGGATAATCAACAAGTAGATTGTCTTTAGTTTAAACTGAAAACAAAAATAAACTCTGCTAACATACTTATTGTTGCTGTGGAGAAAAGTATGGGCTTATATTTAAATTCAGGATTTAAAGGCTTCGAATTCTCGTTGAACTCTGAAATATGTATCGATAAAAGCGAAGTTATTTCTTTATTGAATCGAATTATAAACACAAGCCAGCGCTATATATGTATAACTCGTCCAAGACGTTTTGGAAAAACCTTTACTGCTGAAATGCTCAGTGCCTACTACTCCAAAGGAGTGGACAGTTCTTTTCTGTTTGATAATCTTAAGATTGCAAAATCAGATTCTTATAGAAACCATCTGAACAAATACAATACTATCTTTATAGATATGCAGCAGTTTTTGAGCAATGCGGATAAAGATGTTTCAAAGATGCTGTCCAATCTTGAGTCTGAAATTAAAAATGAATTAAGAGCTCTTTTCCCAGAACAGGAAATTGCTGAGGAGAGAAAGCTTAATCAGATCCTTTCAGATATATATAGCAGGGAGACGGAAGCTTTTGGCAAAAGTAACGGTTTTGTCTTCATCATAGATGAGTGGGACTGCATCATGAGAGAAAAACAGACTGATGCTGAAGGAATAAAGCTATATCTTGATTATTTGCGAGCTTTGTTCAAAGACCGCTCCTATGTGTCCCTTGCCTATATGACAGGTATTCTGCCTATCAAGAAATACGGTACTCACAGTGCTCTTAACATGTTTAGAGAATTCTCTATGACAGAGCCTGGTGAATATGCTCCTTTTGTTGGCTTTACAGAGGAAGATGTAAAGGAGTTATGCATTCAGTTCAATGCAGACTTTTACTCTATGAAAAAATGGTACGACGGTTATATCTTTGATAACGATCTGCACCTTTACAATCCTAATTCTGTGGTCGAGTCTCTTTTAAGAAAGAAGTTTTTAAGTTACTGGTCTCAGACTGAAA
>NZ_CACVSS010000152.1:0-3227 GCF_902756765.1 uncultured Succinivibrio sp.
ACTCTAGTTTCCCACATGGAAAATTAACTCAAACCTAGACTGGCTCTAGTGTTGAAGATCTTTAAAAACTTACATTGATTTATTTAAGGTGAAATGCCGTATAAGAAGTGAAAAATAAGAGAAAAATAACTTATTTATCAGGTAGATAACTTGAAAAAGTGTGTTAATTATGATAGAATTTACTCATCAAAACAAATACTTAACATAAGAAACACACTATGAATATTTTATCTAATTTTAATTCTTCAGGCAAATTTTCTGACACCTTTTCTTCACTTTTTTCAGCATTAGGTCTTTGTTCTCTTTTAAGGAGAGCAGGATTTAAAAAGAGAGAAGGTTATGGTGCTTCAGTAAGTTCGTTACTGTTTATGGTTCTGTCATCATGTTTCTATGATTCAAATAAAACCATCTATGGCAATTACACCTCTTACAGAAAGTCTAATATCTGCACTTCAAAGAGTAGTCTTTACAGATTTTTATCAAACTGCCGTAACAACTGGAGAAAGCTAATACTTCTGCTTTCAGAAAGGGTTATCTCCAAAGTTTCTAAATTATCTGATTCAGATAGAAAGTTCTGCTTTGTCATTGATGACTCAATGCTTGAAAGAGCCAAAGGCAAAGAAGTAGAGCTTATGTCCCGCCAGTATGACCACGTATCAAAGACCTTTGTTAAAGGCTTTAATATGCTGCAGATTGGATGGACTGATGGTGTAAGTTTTTTTCCTGTTAACTCAGCTTTAATGTCTTCTAAAAGAGAAGAAAACAGATATTGTGAGGTTAAGGAAGAAAAGTCTGACCCAAGAACCTGTGGAGGCAAGAGAAGAGCTGAAGCTGTTAAAACTAAAACAACTGTTGCTGTTGATATGCTTGAACAGGCTATAAATTCAGGTATTACAGGAGACTATGTTCTGATGGATACCTGGTTTACAACCGAGCCTTTTATAAAACAGATAAATGAACTTGGTCTGGATGTCATAGGTATGGTCAAACCTTTACGTCAGCGTTACATCTATAATGGTCAGTCTTTAAACTTAAGAAAACTCTATAAGGCAGCTCCCGGTAAGAAATCCCGAGATGTCATCTGTTCTGTTCAGGTTAAGACAAAGAGCGGTATTCCCTGCAAGATTGTCTTTATCCGTAACCGTAACTGTAAACGACAGTTCCTTGCAATACTCTCAACTGATACCAGTTTAGATGATGATGCAATCGTAAGACTGTATGCAAGAAGGTGGTTTATTGAAACCAACTTCAGAGCTCAAAAACAGTACTTTAAGCTTGGTACAGAAACATATGCCAGAGACTACGATAATCTCATAGCCTTTATGTCTGTATCTTCAATCAGATACATAATGCTTGAGTTCTGCAGACGCTATGAACAGGATGAACGCTCATTAGGTGCCTTGTTTAGAAACACCAAAGAGCAATTGCAGGATATTCCTTTCCTAACTGCTTTAGACTCGCTAATGAAGCTCTTTTTGGATATTCCAAAGAAACTTGAAGAAGCTGGATTACTCAAGAAAGGTTGTATTGCAAAAGCAGAAGCTATCATCACTGAGCTTTTAGGAGAGTGGTTCAATGGTATCTGCAACTTCCTTCAAGAGATCTTACCCAAGCCATCAACTTAGGTTAAATAAATCAATGTAAGTTTTTAAAGAGCGTCAACGCTAGATCTTATCTAGGTTTAGTTAGATTTTATATCTGGGAAACTCGAGTTATTAATTTTATAAAGGCTTCAATTTTTGGATCTATGATTTTTCCATTAGCATCCTTGTTAAACCAGTTATAAATAAAAGGTCCATGTCTGTCACCATTCAAATCTGTATATATAAATTCTATGAATTTGTCAGGTTCATTTCCTAAAGCAATGGCTTGATTTGTATTGGCGGAATTGTCTCTATTAATGAAATTAATTCACATATAGCTTATAATGGCCCTAAATTTATAACTATTAGAGGATAAGATGGGTTTATTTTCCTTTTTTAAGAAAAAAAATACAGATAATGATGAAGTCCTGAACGAGAAAGAAAATTTACAAGAAAATGTTCAGTCATCAGTTGAAGAGAACATAGTAGAAGAAGCTCCTGTCGTAGAAGATACAGCTGAACAGGAAATTAAGGCTGAGATTTCAGAAGATACTGTTTTGCCAGATGAAAAGGCTGTAGATGATACACCAGCTTTAGAAGAGACCGATGTACAGGAAGCTACCGTTGAAAATGCTCAGGCTAAGCCTTCAACAGAAGAAAATACTGTTGATGATACAGTAGCTTTAGAAGAGACTGATGTACAGGATGCTACCGTTGAAAATGCTCAGGCTAAGCCTTCAACAGAGGAAAATACTGTTGAAGATACAGTAGCTTTAGAAGAGACTGATATACAGGAAGCTACCGTTGAGAATGCCCAGGAGGAGACTGCTGTAAAAGAAACTCCAGAGAAGGTTAAATTAAGTTTCTTTGAAAGATTAAAGAGAACAAGAGAGAATCTTGCATACGGTATTTCAGCTTTAGTTAAGGGCAAGAAGATTGATGATGATCTTTACGAAGATCTCGAAACTGCATTATTAACAGCTGATCTTGGTGTTGAAACCACAGATACAATTATTGAGCGTCTGAAGGATGAATCAAAGTTAAGAGATCTGCATGATGCAGGTGCTCTAAAGGTTAACTTAAAGAACATCTTAAAGGAAATATTAGAGCCCTGCGCACAGCCTCTTAATGTTAAAAAGGAAGGCGATTCACCATATGTGATTTTAATGGTAGGCGTAAATGGTGCCGGTAAGACTACCACCATTGGTAAGCTTGCACTTAAATACAAGTCACAGGGTATGAAGGTAATGCTTGCTGCAGGCGATACTTTCCGAGCTGCAGCTGTAGAGCAGTTAAAAGAGTGGGGTAAGAGAACTGATACTCCTGTTATTTCTCAGCCAACTGGATCAGACAGTGCTTCAGTTATCTTTGATGCTTTGAATGCAGCAAAGGCAAGAAAGGCTGATGTACTTATCTGTGATACTGCAGGCAGACTTCAGAATAAAGACAATCTGATGGAAGAATTAAAGAAGATCGTTCGTGTCATGAAAAAGATTGACGAGAATGTTCCAAATGAGGTTATGCTGGTTCTTGACGCTACAACCGGTCAGAACGCTGTATCTCAGATGAAGATTTTCAAAGAAGCTGTAAATGTAAGCGGCCTGTGCCTGACGAAGCTTGATGGCACAGCAAAGGGCGGTGTAG
>NZ_CACVSS010000153.1:0-3223 GCF_902756765.1 uncultured Succinivibrio sp.
TGATGATATCAAAGAGATTGGCTCTGTTCCTGTACTTCTGAAGCTGATATCTTGAAAAGCTTTCAATTCTTTTCTTCCATAATCTTTTTAAGAAGGAGGGAAGTCTGTTCTTGCCTTTATAGAAATAAAGATAGAGATCAAACTGTTTTTTGATGTCCATTGGACTGCTGGTTATTCTTTTTAAACCTTCTCTTATGTCAGATCTCCAGTCTTTGTAGGGATGAAGCATATACATCAGCAGAAAAAAAGGATTGAACCTCATTTCATAGTTTTCATAAAGTTCAACTGCAACCTTAACAACTGCAGCAGGATCAGCTCTAAGAGCATCCAAAATAATATTCTCAGAGTACTTTCTTAAGTCCTCATCATATGTTAGATAGAACTTAGTCTCGTTATAGACTCCTGAGGCAAAATGCTGTTTTAGCGCTGTTATAGCAGAGAGATTGCAGCTCCATCCTCCTGTAAAAGAATGATCAAAGCCTGGCTGTATCCTTTTGTAATCATCGCCTGTAAGAGTTCTGGTTTCATTTGGATAGAATGTCATCAAATCACCTCTTTGAAGGATAGCCTGAGCTTTTGAGTATGAAAGGCTAGGGTAAAGCTCTCTGAGAAATCATGGATCGCTGATATCTGAAATAAAAAGTAAGCGACCCCACGAGTGTAACGCCTGACCGGATCAGACAATCCTCCGGATGATTGCCGAACATGGTCGGACAAAATCATAAGACAAGACGCTACACCGTTTTTACGCTTCAGAGAGCTTTACCCTGAACTCTCATTTGTTTAAAGAATAAATCAGGACTGTTCCAGATCCTGCATGCTGTTGGATTATTTTTTTATCCAGAAAAGAATCTCTTAAGGTTAAGAAAAGATGATCGTTTTTTTGATTGAGAATTCCTGATACAGTCTGAAAACTCAAAATCATAATCTAGTAAAGTTATCTGTATTCAGCAGGAGTCTAGGCTGTCTGAATTATTGTGGAATATTGTGTTTGCAATTTTCTAAAAAAAGGCCAAAATGATTTTCTGTCATAAGGCTTTCACTTTTGTTGCATTTAAAAAAAGGTTACTCATAAAATGGATATCAAAGGACTTATAGCTCTGGCTTTTGGTACATTAGGTTTGGGCATTACAGAATATGTAGCTATGGGACTGCTGCCTTATCTTTCAGCAGATTTCTCGGTCACAATAGCTCAGGCCGGTCACGCAATCTCAGCATATGCACTTGGCGTTGCCATCGGAGCTTTCATGATTATCTTTATGAGAAGGCTCAGATTAAAAAGTATCCTTCTGATCCTGATTCTGATCCATCTGTTTGGCAATGCCTTAACCTGTGTGGTGGATAATTTTAATTATCTTCTGATCTCCCGTTTTATTGCCGGCTTGCCTCATGGCTGTTTTTTCGGTGTGGGCTCTATCATTGCTCAGCGCCTGGTAAAGGCAGGGAAGGGGACAAGTGCCGTTGCAATCATGACGGCAGGTATGACTGTTGCCAATGTCTTTGGCGTACCATTAGGTACCGCTCTTGCCAATTCCTTATCCTGGAGAGTCATTTTCATTATTGTCGCAGTATGGGCTCTTTTCGTTCTGCTCAGTGCAGTGCTGTGGATTCGTGATGTTGGCGGTATTGAAGATCGTGGCTTTAAGAATCAGTTTTCCTTCATGAAGACTAAATCTCCATGGCTGGTACTCGGTGCCACAATGTTTGGTAATGCTGGAATTTTCTGCATGATGAGTTACGTAAGTCCTCTGCTCACAGACTTGGGTTCGGTATCTTTGGAGTATGTTCCTGCCGTCATGGTCTGCATGGGCATTTTTATGGTTGCCTTCAATCTGATATCAGGCAAACTATGTGATCATTTCACTCCTGGTATTGTCGCCTCCTACTGTCAGCTATGTGCGGTCGTGTTACTTCTGATAATAGCTCTTTTAGGCCAGTATAATGCTCTTATCATTACTCTTATCTGTTTGAATGCGGGCCTTCTTTTTGCAATCTCCTCACCAGAACAGGTGGCGATTCTTCACACTGCACCGGCAGGACTGCTGGTGGCTGCATCCTGTGTTCAGGCCGCCTTTAATCTTGGCAATGCTATAGGTGCTTATGCAGGTGGTATTCCATTCAGCTTTGATCTCTCCATTAGACTTGTTACTGTTATCGGTGCAGCTCTTGCCCTGATTGGTTTTGTCTCGCTTTTTGTATATGCCAGAAAGTATGAAAAGACAGCCATGAAGGAATACTTTGATATGACCGGCATGAGCAGTAAATAGCCTTTCATACCATAAAAAAGTAAAGGTCAGGTTCAGTGGGTTAATCTGAGGCCAGAGTAATGGTGAGCATCTGGTTTTTATAGGGATTTAGAGCAGGAAAAAACAGAAGCAGGCAATGCTGACAGGTATAGACATCAGCGAAGCCAAAAAATGTAAGCAGGAGTTTCCAAAGGCAAACCTTCTGTAGTTGATTTTTTTCTGATTCAGCGGCTAGCTATTTTGGTAACCGCTGTGATATTCAATTTCAAACGAATTAATCCTGTACTCTAGTATGCATCAATATTCCATGCAAGATAAAGAGGAATACTGAATGTAGGCGTACTTTCACACAGATTCTCTCCTATGTTTTTCTGTGATAGTTTTATTCCCTTTGCAGGGGTATATTTTTTGCAGTACTGTTTATAACTTTTTGCTTGAGTATTATCTGCAGCCTTAACTTCGACAGGGATGATATTACCGTTTTGCTCATAAAGAAAATCTACTTCTGCGGTGTTGCCTGAACGCCAGAAATATGGCTCCTTTCCTCTGGAAATAAGTTCGGTTAAAACATAATTCTCAGTAAATGCCCCCTTGTATCTCCTGTACAGCTCTGTTTCGTTGATTATTGTTTCAGGAGAAACTTTAGATTTAGCACGTAATAAGCCAATGTCTGAAAAATAGACTTTAAAATATGTTTTATCTGTAAATCCTGATAATGGTAGTTCAGGAGTTACAACAAGTTCTGTTTTTTTTATGAGTCCTGCATCATTTAGCCACTGCAGAGCATCTTCAAGATCTGCTGCTCTTTTTCCTTCCTTAACATGTGAGAATACAAACTTGTTATTTTCTTTTGCTAACTGAACAGGCACTGAGTCCCATACCCAGCGTATTTTCGGAAATTCAGAAATGGGGGCATGTTTTGCGAAATCATCTGCGTAATCACTAAGTATTTCGTTCTGGATTTCTTCAACTTCCTC
>NZ_CACVSS010000153.1:3289-3951 GCF_902756765.1 uncultured Succinivibrio sp.
GTGAGAGGTTCTGAATACAGTTTTGGTATTTCTCGATCTGTTGTCCAATTTTTCAGAGTTTCAATAAGATCACTTCGATCATTTGCAATTACGAATTCCTTAAAATTCATGGGATATAACTGTAATCTGTTTACTTTGCCAACAGGGAAGGAAATATTTTGCTGTCTTAAGGCAACCCCCAAAAGCGAACCTGCGCATACAACATGAAGTTCGCGTAGATCTTCACAGAAATACTTTAAAGATGTTATTGCTTTTGGGCATTCCTGTATCTCGTCGAAAAACAGAAGTGTTTTTCCTGGAATAATGTCTGTTTTATACTGTCTTCCTATCTCAGTAATAATTCTCTTTACATCAAGATCAAAGTCGAAAATTTCGGCAATCCTTTCCGATTTTTCAAAGTTAATGTACACATAATTCTTAAAATTATCCTGAGCAAATTTTTCTATTATATAGGTTTTACCACACTGTCTCACTCCTGACAGAAGCAAAGGTTTTCTTCTATCTTTGTTTTTCCAGTTGATAAGGTCAGTCAAAATTTCTCTGTACATAAAACTTTCCTGTTTTTGAGGTATTTCTACTGTTAAGTTTAGTAAAAGTCCTATGATTTTTGCAAGAAAATTACAAAAAGTCCTATGACTTTTGCAAGAAAAATACAAAAAGTC
>NZ_CACVSS010000154.1:0-3153 GCF_902756765.1 uncultured Succinivibrio sp.
CTTGAGTAAGTTTCCATATCATCCTCCAAACGAAATGCTATGGTTAACTTTATTAAAAATTAGAACAGGTTAGAATGACGCTTTAGGCTGACCAGTTACTGGAAATTAAGCTTGATTCAGATGAGGAAATTTTAATCCTTACTCTGGAAGTTAATGAACAGTTTGAATATATTTTGTCTAAGCTCAAGAGTAACTTTACTAAGTTTGAGTTAGCCAATTTCCTTGTTCTGAAAGGAAAATATTCTAAAACTCTGTTCAGACTTCTTACTCAGTACAAAAACATGGGTAAGGCCTACAAACAGCCTGTAAACTCAATTACGTTTGACTGGAAGAATTTTAAGGAGCTGATGGGTATTCCTAAATCTTCAATCTATACTACTGCCCGTATTGAAAAACAGATCCTGGAGCCTGCTATCGGAGAAATATCCTGGACTCAGATTGATATTCTTACCAACTACAATGGTGTGGAGTTCCCTTATTTCATCAATCTTCAATACAAGAAAATCAAAAAGAATCCAACCAAGAAGACTTCCCCTGTTGTTAAAATCGAGTTTACCTGGGACAGCAACGATCTGCTGCTGCAGAAACTTGATCCGGATGCAGAACGCAGAAATCAGCTTTCAAAGGAATTCGATAAGGTAAAAGAACTGGGTGAGGAATTTCTTGAGTTACGGCGCATGAAACACCGTAACGAGCTGCTTTCTCTGAAGATGGAGAATCTTCTGAGCGATGAACAACCAAAAGACGGTGTTCCTGAAGATGTAGCCGACGCAGAGGTTGTTACAGTTGATGATACGACCACTCCATTTTAAAAACAATTGTGAAATAAAACGTAGAAACTTTCTATAGTAATTACTTTCTTTGCCTTTATTTGCATTATATTTTATTATATCATCTATATATTTTATTATACCATCTATATCTGTGATTTAAATCACACCTTTCTTGCATATATTTTTACATATTCTTGTCAAAACCTCTACAATTTTCAATAGAAATAAAAAATAATCATAAAAATATTTATTCGGATATATTGAAGAAAATGAAGAGGTTTCTATGACTATAAAAGCCAAGCTTAGACTTAGCTATTTTCTCATGATCGTTGTATCGCTTATGCTGTCGTGGTCTGCTTTAAGCTCAATGCTTAAAAGTCACGATGTTGCATCCTACGTTCACACAACTCTTGTTGACCGATACAGCCGTACCCGCCGAACCGGTGATTTAATCTCTCAAATAGAGGCTCAGATGGAGAAAATCAGTCTGGGAGCTGATTCAAGACCAATAGTTCCTGTTATAGATGATTTATCAAAGCAGCTGCAGCTTGCTGTTGATGAAATGCAGGAGAGTCGTTATCCAACTGAGGTAGGTGTGGTTAAACAGTCAACCAGGCTTTATTTGGAGTCTCTGAATAAAAGAGTTTTTCCTGCACTGGAAGCACTGGATGAAACTCAGGCTATGACCTATCACAGCGTAGAGATGATTCCTCATTATATTGTAATTCAGAATAACATTGTAAAGATAAACGGTTATCAGATTGAAGGTGTTACCGAGCAGTCCGAGGCGATGAACGATACCTCAGGTATTGTCACTGTAGGCGTTGTGACAGTAGTTCAGCTTATTATTGCACTGTTCATTATGTTCTATATGCCTTCAGTCATTATCGGAAACATCAGAAATGTAATCCGTATTTCTAAGGTTATGGCAGACGGTAAGCTTAATATCGCTATTGATACTGCCCGTAAGGATGAGTTTAAGGCTCTGCTGCAGTCACTTGAGACCATGAGAGTATCATGGTCAAAAGGTGTCGAGAAGATCCAGAGTGTCAGCTCTAATATTCATAGGCAGATGGTTGAGATAACATCTTCCTCAAAGGTGATGTCAGATACTGCACAGGAAAATCAGGCTCAGGCGCTTACAGTGGCAGCTGCATCAGATGAAATGGTATCAACCACTGGTGATATTGCAAATAACTGTGAAAATGCCTCCGTGACAGCGGAAATATCAGCCCAGAGTACAACAGAGGGAATCAGCCGTGTAAATCAGACTATCGCCATGCTAAACAGTCAGGTTGAAAAATCCAAACAGGATGCCGCCATGGTTGAAGCTCTTGCTCAGACTGCTCAGAAGATAGGCTCTATTGTAATGACCATTGAGGATATTGCGTCTCAAACCAATCTGCTTGCGCTTAATGCTGCAATTGAAGCTGCTAGAGCCGGTGAAGCAGGAAAAGGTTTTGCTGTAGTTGCAGATGAAGTTCGAGCTCTAGCTCTTAGAACCTCTCAGTCTACTCAGGAAATTACCAGAATAGTATCTCAGGTCCAGCTTGACTCTAATGCAGCAAATGACGCTATTCAGCAGTCTGTTAATGTATTAGACGGTATTTCCTCAGAAACTTCCAAACTCACGGAAATTCTTAATGAAGTCACACACAAGGTTGATGAGGTTAACTCACAAATAACTCAGATTGCTACTGCAGCTGAAGAGCAGACCACTGCGACAGCAGAGATCTCCTCAAATATGAAAGGTATTACTGATGGCAGTCAGCATCTGGCGATACAGTTGAATGATGTTCAGAACAATATCCGACAGACCGAGGATGAAATTGAGGGACTGCTGCAGGTAGTTCATCAGTTTGAAATCTAATTTCCGTACTTAACAATGTGTTCACTCCAAGCAGAGCTTTTTTCCTGCTCTGCTTTCTTTATAAGCTTCAAAATTTGCATCTCATATCTTCAGGACCAAACTAATACTGTTACTTCTTTTTTCTAGATCAGAGGGGAATATGAACATACGTCAGAAAAATAATACAAAAGACATCGACTGTTTAGCCCTTTTTCTCCATCTTAATTAGAGCATCCTCTGTCTTATGAGATTCAACTGCGGTGTCAGGAGCAGCAACTGAAACTGTTTTCACATCAGGCTTTAAATACTCCTGCTCTATTGTCTAAACAGAAGCCTTAAGCTCATCATTTTTACCTGTATTTTGCAGCAAAACACCAAAATTCGACTAATTAGCGAAGGCTAACTTCCTTATTTGACAAGGAGCTAGCCTATTTTTGTGACCTGATTATCTGTTTTAATAATGCACGTATATTACACCTTGCATATATGTTATAATATCTGTTAAGAATTAGGCTCATGAGGTGTTTGTAT